>JBGPUH010000069.1:0-9622 GCA_041491025.1 Methylomirabilis sp. (SeqCode) | reverse complement strand
TGCTCCGGCACCCGCCAGGGCCTCTACCTCCTTCGCGATGGCCTCCGTGTAATCGGCGACCAGCTCCGGGAGATCGTGGTAGCGCGTGCCCTCGATGATCGAGAACCGGCCCAGCGTGTACGGCCCGGTGAGGGTCACCTTGACCGGCTTGGGCGAGACAGCCTGTGCTGACCGGTACTCCTCGACCAGGATCGGCCCACTCCACGCGACTCGATCGACTACCACCGGCTGGCGGATGTAGAAGTTCGTGTCGAAGAAACGCAGCAGCCCGTTGATCTTCACGCCTGCGAGCCGACCGGCGAAATGGGAGATCGGATCGTACCAGCGGATCTGCCCATCGGTCACCACGTCGAGTCCGGCCCCGGCCTGCTCCTGAACGACCTCCTGGATCACCGACGCCTGGATCGCTTCAAACTCCCGAGCGGTGATCTCCCCCCGCTCGTGTTGCGCATAGGCGCGGCGCAGCCGCTGCTGGCCGGCCTGATCGCCTATTCGCGGATAGCTGCTATGATTCGCGACCAACAATTCCATGTGTCCCTCCGAGATTGTTGAGAAGAACGATCATGTGTGTGGGATAGAAGAGGCGACCGGGGAGCGCCGGACTGGCGGGATCCCCTTGACCGCCAGGGCGATGACTCGAAGCGTCGAAGGACCGACTCCACAGCAGCCGCCCACCAAGTTCGCACCTGCTTCCACGAATTGCCGTGCATACTCCGTTACCTGATTTTCCGAGGGGGGCGATGCTGGCGGAACACCTGCGCTCGGCTTCATCGCCAGTGGCAGCTTCGTCGCCCTAGCCATCTCTTCGCAGATCGGCAGAAGCGACGCAAAGCCGAAGGAGCAATTGGCGCCGGCGACATCCACCCCCATCGCCTCTAGCGCGCGGGCTGCCTCTGCCGCCCCCTCCCCGCTTTGCAACTTTCCATCCCTCGTGAAGGTCAGCGAGGCGAGAATCGGTAGGTCGGGGACTGCCGACCTCGCTGCGGAGACAGCCACCTCCATCTCTTTCAGGTCGGAGATCGTCTCGATGGCAAGAAGATCGACCCCGGCGAGTGCCAGGGCTTCGACCTGCTCGGCAAAGATCGACCTGGCCTCCGACCGAGCGAGCTGGCGGAATGTCGTGGCAACCGCCCCGCACGGTCCGATATCACCAGCCACGAGAGCCGTGCCCTGCGCGGCCGCCCTCGCAAGGGCGACTGCTGCACGGTTCAACTCCAGCACCCGGCCGCCCCACCCATGCGGCTCAAGACGCAGCCGGTTCGCGCCAAAGGTGTTTGTGAAGATGATGTCGGCGCCGGCCTCGACGTACGCCTCGTGGAGTCGGTGCACTTCCTGCGGTCGCCCAACCGACCAGAGATCCGGCGGGTAGCCTGCCGGAAGCCCTCTGGTCTGGAGGGCCGTCCCCGTGCCCCCATCCAGGATCAACACCTCGCGAGAGAGGCGCTCAAGGACAGAAAGAACAGCCATGCACCTCACCGCAAGCCGAAGAGGCTGACGCCAACCTCCTCCTCTTTTTCCACGATCCCCTCCCGCTCCAACTTGATCAGATGCGAGAGGACCGTTTGCTGGGCCAGGCCATGATCAGCCTGCGGGACTTCGGCATAGATCCGTTTGACCAGGGTTGGAACATCGCGCACGCCATCTTTCAGAAGCGCCAGAATCTGCTCTTCTCGCATCTCGCGATGACGGAGATACTGCAGGATATATTCCCGAGGGCGGTCGATAACCGGCCCATGACCGGGATAGATCGCGCGGATGTCCCACTCGAGCAGCCGTCGTAACGAAGCCAGGTAGGCTGTCATGTCGCCGCCGTCCACTGGAATGACAGTGGTCCCCGTGCCCAGGATGAGATCCCCCGAGAAGAGGACCCGCTCGCCCTCAAGGTAGAAGCACAGGTGATCGACGGCGTGACCAGGGGTAAAGATGACCTGAATGGCGTGGCCATTGACCATGATCTTGTCTCCATCCTGGAGCGCCTCGAATCCACCGGGGGGCTCTGAGGTGGGGTGTGCCATCTTCCAGATCCTGGCCTTGGGAAAGATTCGCTCAATCTGTTCCACCCCACCCACATGGTCGATGTGGTCATGGGTGACCAGCACAGCCTGCAGGCCCTTCACTCTCTGCTCCGACAAGCTCGCCCGTAAAGCCGCCTCGTAGGCCGGTACGCCGGCGCCGGTGTCGATCAGGAGCGGGGCATCTCCGAGAAGAAGATACGTATTGGTCCCCGGCCCCGTGGAGACCCCGGGATTACATCCCAGGACCCGCACGATCTTTTTAGTGCCAGATCCCCTCAATCCTTTGCCCCTTCTGCATCCAAGTCCTCCGCGTCGCGCAAGTCTCCCAGGCCCCGATCTTCTCGCTTCACCTCTCGCAGGAATGACAGGCGCCCAGACTCGAAGGTCCCCGATTCCGACCGCAACGTAGGGAACAGGGTCTGAGGCCGGGCTTATCTCGCAGGGCGAATGGGCACCAACTTCACTGCGGGTTTCCGGATCATCGCCTTTGATGGCGTGTCTTTCGCGCGAATATCATACTGTTCGGCTCGGTTACTGCCAAGCATTTTCTCCATTCTCCGGCTACCCAGAGGGCTGCCCTCAGGACAAGTGGACGCTGATGGGCCAGTGTGGGTCCCATTGTGAAGCCGGAAAGCGGTAGCGTCCGACACGAATAACGGCTAAGCTAGCTCCCTGAATCGCGCTGTGATGGGAAGGTCTCCTTGAAAGGACTGGACAGGCAGTCGCCGGCCAGTCAGAGGTCCGGGAACCGGGCCTCATACCGAATCCGAGCGGAGGGAGAGATGAAATTCGAGACGAGTATACGATCGATCGGTGGCTTGCAGCAAGAGATCGTTATCGGCCCACACCGCATAGTGGCCGACGAGCCGCCAGAAAACGGAGGGCAAGATGCCGGGCCAAGTCCGTTCAGCCTGCTTACCGCGGCCCTGGGGGCCTGAACAGCCATTACACTGCGCATGTATGCGCAGCGGAAAGGGTGGCCGCTCAAGGACGTGAAGGTGAAGGTGCGGTACGAGCCTGGCCCCTCGGGACGGGAGGGCAGCGAAGGGCAGCGGCTAGTGCAGACTGTCGAACTCGTCGGAGACCTGACCAGCGAACAGCGCAGCCGACTGGAAAGTCTCGTTGAGCGATGCCCGACGCACAAAACGCTGTCGTCCGGGATCCCCATCGTAGCCGGCTAGTGCTGTTCCAAGTTGATGCGCCGAATCTGAGCGGCGTCCCTTATGGCATTGGTCGGGACTGCGCGGAACGGCAAGGTCGCCATAAATAGGTGAAACGGTACGAGCGCTGGGCCATACAGCCCTATCATGGGGGGCCGACCATTCAAAGAGGAGAGCGATGAGCTCGCCCTCATATTGAAAAGGGGCCCCGGGTCTCGCCCAGGGGCCCTTCCTTCTTGGCTCACCGCCTGCTTTCGTGCCTTAGCCCACCTTTGGCAGGGCCGTGCCGCACTTTTCGCAGACCCGCATCATCCGGCCGCGTGGACTGAAGACCATGCTCCAGAACATGTCGCCGCCGCAGTTGCACTGACCGGCCTTCTTACTCGTCTGTGCCTTGTTGCGGCTGGCGAGCTTGGCGCCTTTCGTCTCCTCCGCCATATCGGTCTCTCCCCCCTTTCACATTAGAATTCGCGATCTTCACCGTTTCGGACCCACGCGACAGCCCCAGCACACACAAATATTCCCGTCGCCCTGCAGGCGAAAAAACCCTCAGCCTGGTTTTAGGGATTCGAATTGGGTTTGTTCGGCAATACCGAAGGAAGAGCCTGGTGGGCTAACAGCTTCGGTGGGCCGTGGTGATCCGAAGCGTCATTGTAAGGATTGTGAAACTAATGTCAAGCAAAATCTTTCTAGCGGAGAACAGTAAAAACTCATGGTATCCACCCTCTGAATTCGTCAACGCTCTACGAGAGACAGGAATCTCCCCCAGTTGAGGAGAACGGGCCAGGGGAGAGAATTCCAAGGTTGACGATGGAGGACTGAGGTGAAGAGATCCAGGATCAGCGGCTCTTGCAAGGGGAGAAGAAATCAGTTGAATGGAGTGGCGAGCAAACCCCCGCGGCGCGACACCCACCTATCACGCACCCCAGACCGACCTGGTCATCTCGATGCCCGCGTTTCGGGCGAGGTGGAAGGGGCGCGCGCTGATGGGTGATTAACTCAGGAGTCGGTCGATGCGGCGACCTGGGCCGTCACGTCGCGCAGTGTCCCCACTCGCTTCAGCTCCGGCCGCTGGTAGGGCGCCTTCAGCTTTGGATCGGCGATTTCGTCTCGTTTGTCTTGAGACTCCATCCGATCATACCCCCTTCCAAGTGCAGATCAATGGACAAAAGGCAAGGATCGAATACGCTGTGTGGAAGCATATGGATTGAAGGGATTCCTGTCAAGCTATTTATCGGAGTCTTTCCCGATTCTATCGGGGTAGGAATCAGGGGTTTATTGATCTGTCGGAGATTTAGGGGGTGTCACAGCCGCTTTCCCGACTTTTTGAAGTGGCCGATGCGTTTCCTCTCAGCGTCCGGCTCATGGTTACTCGATCTTTACCAAGTGGGTCTCCTGGGTCAACCGGCGCTCGGCGGCAGAGATCCCTTAAGGAGGTGAAATGGAAGGATCTTGCCCGCCTTCGTGGCGAGCGGCCACTGCCGCTTCACCTGCACTGTCCCCGCCCGCCGCCAGATCTCCGCTCCGAATCGCTCGGGCCCGTCGCCCCGCCCTATCTCATCCAGGAACGTCTGGCGGATGATCTCCTCTTCAACCGGGCCAACGCTGGGGCTCACTATCAAAACCACTCGGTTAACGCCATTCTGCCCTTCCTCCTCCAGCACCTGATAGTCGGCGCTTGACCCACCAAAGCGGGCAGGAAGGACTTCTTCGACCACCCTCAAGATATCCGTCCGGACGAAGGTCATCCCCTCGCTACGCAGCTTGTCGAAACTGCGAATGTGTAACATGTGATCCCGGAGGCCCACGGCAGAGAACCCACAACCACAGCCTCTCCGCTCGACGATCCCATAATCGCCGCTTTCGACGTTAAGGAGGATCTTTGGTGCCGATGGAAGAAGGGAGGTAAACAAGAAAGCGTCAACTGTCAGAGCCGAGTCGGCCACCGCTCTTGAGCGCTGGATCAGGCCGTAGCCATCGCTAAAACAATGAACATCGTCAATCGCTTGAGGTGTCCCACAACCGTACCCGATGATCGCGTCGAAAGAATAGCGAGCGAATGCCCTGGCACCAGCGGCCTTGATAATCTGTTGCTTCGCCTCAGTGAAGGGCTCGCCGAGCGTAATGAAGCATACGCCATTGAGGGCAATCCCTTTCTCCTGCGCCGCCGAAGCTATGCGCACCGCTGAACTCGTATAGGTGGTAACGCAGATGGGTCTTCCATTCCTCAGACGGCTCGCCAGCCACGATGCCATCCGACCGGGATCCTGAAGATCGAGGAATGTCGGCATCGGGAGGGGGTGGCCCAGCAAACGGCCAATTATAGACAGGTACGTCGAGCGGGCCTGTATCGCGAAAGTGAGCGGCTTCAAAAGGTAAAACCAGGCGAGCGGCGGCCGACCCAACTTTGCGTAGAGGAGCACCAGGCCCGTCGCTTGGATCCAGAGAACATGATCGTAGTGAGACACCCCTTGTGCGTGAAGAGCCAGGAGTGTATTGGCGGCCGAATCAGCAATGAATGGCAATCCCATTCTCACCGCCGCCCCAAGACCCAGGACCTCGCCGCTCCTCGCCTGAAAATGAGCCGCAAGACAGGGGTTATCGAAGTCCTCTTCGGCGAAGGCGAAGCGTCGGCTTCCGCGAACGGCCTCCTTCCGTCCTCTGAACTCATCCAACGTGAGGAACACGCCAGCCTCGGCGAGGCGCGAGAGCGAACTCTCCAGTCCTCCCTTAACCACCAGGGCTGCAAGATCTCCGAACTCACATCCTGCACTCCGGAGAAGCTGTAGGTACGGGCTCCGAGGATAGGCGTAGATTGCTCTTTCCACGATCCCGAGAAATCGCTCCTCCCTCGTCGCCAGCCGTTGCTCGATCACCTTGACTGCCTGCTCCCAAGAAACCGGCGCTAGGAGGAAACGGCGGACGTCCCGTGTCAGTCGCGCTAAATTGATGACGTCGCCTAGTCGCAGGAGAGCCATCTAGATTTCACTCGCGCTTGTCGCTGGCATATCCGGAAAGCAACTGGAAATGGGCACAGTCTCAATTGGGCAGGTTGGGGCTTGGGCGAGCTCTTCCTATAGGCTGCCAATCAAGCACAGACGGAAGGGGATTCACGGGCAACTGCTCTTTAGGAGAGATCTTCATGCCAGAACTGAGCGTCCGGCTTTCTACACGCTCGATGGGGTATCCTCATTCAATTATGACCGACAGGAGGAATGATTCGAGCAGACGAGCAAAGGGGGAGTCACAATTAGGGGAACCTTCTATTGACCATCCGGAGTGCAGCAGACCATCTCATGGATCGCGCATAGATCGAGGCGGAAGAAGCAGGCAAACACCCGCGACCCGCACGACTCGAGTCGTTGGCCGCGAAGTCTCGGAGCGTCCTGACCCCGTTCAACTTCGGCCCTCGGTAGGACGCCTTCAGGGCAGGACCGGTGTCTTCGCCTCGGCTGTCCTCAGCCTCCACCGACGAACCATTCTTTCCAGGGGTGGTTCAGCCGCCGCCGTCCATGCTCGGCCCGCTCGCTTTAGCGGTGACGTCGCGGAGCTTCCCTACCCGCTTGAGCTCCGGCCGCGTGTAGGGAGCTTTTGCCTTTGGATCGGGGATTTCGTCTCGTTTATCTTGAGACTCCATTGATCACACCTCCTGTTGAGAGCGAGACAGGGAGAAGCACAAGAAGCTCAGTCGCTCCACCAAAGCGAGAAGAAATCAGTTGAATGGAGTGGCGAGCAAATCCCCGCGACGCGACACCCACCTATCACGCACCCCAGACCGACCTGGTCATCTCGATGCCCGCGTTTCGGGCGAGGTGGAAGGGGCGCGCGCTGATGGGTGATTAACTCAAAAGTCGGTCGATGCGGCGACCTGGGCCGTCACGTCGCGCAGTGTCCCCACTCGCTTCAGCTCCGGCCGCTGGTAGGGTACTTTCGGGGTAGGCCTCGTGTTCTCGTCAGGTTTACCTTGAGGATTCATCGAATTGTGCCCCGTTTCATGGCGGGTCAGTAGACACATGCGAACAGGCTCGACTAGTGCGCGTCAGTGCCTGAAACAAGCCCGCCGGCGGTGACGTCCCGGAGCGTCCCCACGCGCTTGAGCTCGGGCCGCGTGTAGGGTGCCTTGGGCTTTGGATCAGCGATCTCAGGTCGCTCGTCTTGAGATTTCATTCTATAAGGCCTCCCCACGGGACCGGGTCAGTGCACCAAGGCGAATGGGCTATCCCACGTCCCTCTCTATCATCTGGGCGGAGATGCACAGAAATCGCGCGGCCTTACTCTTCGGTCGCGTCGGTGCCCCTGACCGACACGGCGGTTACAGCGGTCACGTCCCGGAGCGTCCCCACGCGCTTGAGCTCGGGCCGCTGGTAGGGAGCTTTGGGCTTTGGATCAGCGATCTCAGGTCGCTCGTCTTGAAGTTCCATCGGATCGTACCTTCCTCAAGGAACAAGTCAGGGCACAAAAGGAAAGCCGGTAAACACCATATCGTAGTCTATGAACGGAGGGTTTTCCTGTCAAGCGATTTCTCGGCCCGCCCGCCGGTTTCCACACCCTGTCCGTGCAGTCTCTTGGCAAGATCAGCGAGGCGGCGGCAGAGACCCACGACCGGCTCCTGCGCGAAGGCACAGAAGACAACGATGAGGCGGTCTCGTTCCTCTGAGTGGAGAACGAGATCCCGAACCAAGTCAAAGGAATCGTCACAGACCCTGACGCTGCTCTCCGAGAGCTCGGCTTGCACGGTGGCGGCGGCAAGGATGGATGGGATCTCTCCAGCCATGCGGGATCGCCGGTACCTGGGCCGCGGCTCCCGTATGATGATTTCGTCACAGACAGACGATGCGATCCGCGCAAGATCTCGCATGTAGGCATTTGAATGGCTCCCGATTCCTGTGATAACCCCGATGATCCGCCCCACAGGAAACGGTTGGCGATCCCGGAGGCGAGCCAGGATCTCGGCGTCCCGCCGGTAGCTATCCCTGTTGCTCCCCGCCAAGAGCACAACCTTCCCACCCGGCAGATCAAACAGGTTGAAGTGTCCGGGGTTATCATCCGGGCAAGCCCCGAAAGACAATAGGCTGCTCAAGAGCGACTCCTGCGAAACGGGGAGCAGCGGGCGGACCGCTTCAGTGGCGGCAATTGCGGCCAAGAGATTATAAGCGTTATAGAGGAGCAAACCGCCGAAGAGCAAGGGGGCGTCCGAGATGTCCGCAACTGCTCCGGAGCCTTCCTCCGTCTCCTTGACGATCTTGCCTCCCTCGTACCGATATAGAGAAGAACTGAGACCGGCCACGCCGGGAACACGTCCCTGGGAAATGGTCATATAGGCGACCTTGGCTGTTGGAGGCGGGACGGCAGAAGCCAGGAGCGGGTCATCGGCATTCAGGACGATGGTCCCCCCCGGACGAACCTTTGACGCAAGCTTCCACTTGAGCTCGAGCATCTCCTGGAGCGATTCGATCCCAAGCTCTCCGACATGGCCGTCGGTGATATTGGTCAAGATTGCGACGTCACAACGGGGGAATCCAAAGCCATACCGTTGGATTCCGCCGTGAGCAGTTTCCAGCACTAGGACGTCTGTGCCACCGGCGCGATAGGCCAGCAGAGGCCCATCCGCACCGCTATACCCCCCACGGAGGATGCAGGCGCCATCAACGTGGATTCCAAAACTCGAAGCCGTACCCACGCGATAGCCAGCGTCAGTGAAGATCCGGGAGATCAGGCCGGTTGTGGTGGTCTTCCCTTTGGTCCCGGTGATGGCAATGATCGGGCCTTCGAACCCGCCAAGCACCCATCGTGATCTAGCGGTCTGTGCCCACCACCAGAGATCAGAGAGGGAGTCTCGCAGCTTTTGAAGCTTTCGCGGCGATCGGGGGAATGCGCGGAGCCGCCTGACCATCGAGGTGCTCAGGATGCCCATGCGCTCTCTCCTTCCAAGAGTGATCCCGCCCGTTCCTCGGTCATCCGTCCCGAGTCATTCGGGTAACCGATCAACCAGAGCGGGAAGGTCGAGGCGATTCCGGCTCAGACGCAAATGGTGGCCCGAGGCCTGTTCGATGAGCCTGCCGAGTAGAATAAACCACCATATACCCATCTCAGAACTGAAGACCTCTTCGGAGGATACGCTTCAGATCCGGAACAGACGTCGGGCGTTCTCGGTGGTCAGGCGGCCCAGCTCATCCAGAGGCATTCCCAAGAGGCGGGCAACCTCGTGGGCAGTGTGGGCGAGGTGGGCCGGTTCATTCCGCTGACCGCGGACAGCTTGGGGTGGCAGATAGGGGCAGTCGGTCTCCAGGACGAGGCGATCGAGCCTGGCCTTGCGCACGACCTCGCGGAGGAGCTCGTTCTTGGGATAGGTCACGGGCCCGGCGATTGAGGTGTAGTAGCCTCTCGCCCACGCTTCCTCCGCGAGATGCACGTCACCCGAGAAGCAGTGCAGGACGACGATCTCGG
>JBGPUH010000068.1:0-9625 GCA_041491025.1 Methylomirabilis sp. (SeqCode) | reverse complement strand
TTGATCGGCATTGCCATCGCCCAGGAGCGCGCAGTCCGCGGCCAGCGCGGCGGACGGCGGTTCCGGGATCGTTTCCTGGGGTTCCCCGTCGCTCCGCACGGCGGAGGGTGGTCAGGCGGTGGATTCGGCTCCGGCGATTCCGGAGGCTTCGGCGGGTTCGGCGGGGGATCGAGCGGCGGCGGAGGCGCCAGCGGCAGTTGGTGATCTTGTCAAGGCTGCCTGCAGCACGGCACATTGATTCAGATGAGATGGGTTGATGTGGAGATCCTTCATGCCTCTCTATCGTATCATCACGGTTCTTAGCCTCCCCGGGCCGGCGCTGACATGCGTTTATGCCGATCGTTCGGCAGGAGGACGATTCTCGCTGTAGGGTCCTCACATCTTCGTGTAGATTACACCGCCGAGATATGAACTGTTCACCCGTGATGACTTGTGGTTCTAATCTACACCTGTGTCCTCACCAATATGGCTAAAACATACATGCAAGAATTGCTTGACAGCGAACAGAGGATGCGATAGCTTACCGCCGCTTCCGAATATAGGTTTGGCTTGTCGGGGCTGCCGAAGGACCGCGGACGCTTATATGAGGTAAGCGCTCGCGGTTTTTTTATGCGAAGGCCCGGGGCCTTGAGCCGTGAAAGAAGCGCCTCGGCGACGAGGGAGCGTTGTCTGCGGCGTATACGGGGGGACATGCGGTTGCACACGGGTCGCGTCGGATAGGCGACGTTATGACAAATCGGGCCGTAATATGGGCTATCCGCGAGTTCCACCTGAAGGGAACGATCCACGGGCGGCTGGCGACCTTGGTGAAGCGGCTGGGCGTGCTCGCGCTCTTCGTGGGCATCGGCTTGGCGTGCGAGGTTCAGGCCGGCTGCCGTCAGGTCTGCACGCCCTCGACGAACTGCGACCCCCTTGACGGCGAGGAACGCTGGCGATGCATCATGAACCGGAGAGATTCCTGCCAGACGGTCTGCTCCGACTCCCACGGCGCCATCGCCTATTCCCGCCAGACCGGCTCGTGGGGCCATGCATACGACCACGACAGCCAAGCCCGCACGAGCCGGATCGCGCAGGGCTATTGCGCGCGCCGCGCGCCCGACTGCCGCATCGTGGTGAGCTTCGTGAACCAGTGCGGCGCCATCGCGGACACGACGCGGAACGAAGTCAGCCCCGGTCTCGGCGGGACCAGGAAGGAAGCCGAGGACCGCAGCCTGGCAGCTTGCCGCGCCGCTGCCGGAACGGCATGCACGGTGGCTACCTCCGTGTGCTCCGTGAAGTAGGGGGCCGAGGGGCCCCACCCGACGGCCCGCGGCTCGGCCGGCGATCGAGCCATCGAATGCTGGCCGTCGGCCACGCCGAGGGCGTGCTGCTGTCGCGTTCCTCCAGCCTTTGTGGCAGGCCATAACTCCATAATCTAGAGTGCAGATTAGTGGTTGAAATCTACACTGGTCTCCCCGCAAATAGGGCTCCCAAAAAAGCTGTTCTTAGCAAGTCAAGATGTCCGGTCGCGCCGCAATTCCCCCCAGCGTTTTTCCTTGACAGGGTGTTCATCCGCGCTCTAGCGTGGGCCTCGGGTCGGGCTCCCCGTGCCCGCCGGTCTGAGAATGCCGTTGATGTTGCCGAGCCCCCAGCGCGTAGGTGGGCCGTCGGCGGGCCGGCCCCGGAGAGTCCGGCGGGCGGAGGCTCGCAGTATACTGTACCCGAATAGCCAAAACAGGAACCCAGGGGGGCCGATTTATGAAACAGCGTGTAACACCGTTGTTCCTCCTCTTCGTAGTCTTGGCGCTTGGGATGAAGCCGTCCCGGGCCAGCGCCGCGGGGGCCGGCAGCTGCCTGTACGAGTGCGAGGGCTCCACCTGCGCTGACTTTAGCAACAAGGCCGACTTTTGCCAGGAAGTCAGGGCGAAGTGCCAGGCAAGGTGCTCGGGCCGAAGGTGGTGGGGCGCGATCGCGTATAGCGCGCCGGATAAACAGTCCGGCTATTCGTACGAATGGAATGACGTGAATGAGGCAAAGAAGACGGCCCTGGACAGATGCTCCAAAACCGGCAAAGCGTGCAAGTTGTGGATCTGGTATGAGAACGAATGCGGCGCCATTGCGGCGGATGGCAATATCGTCACGTGGGGGACCGCGTTCTTAAGGGAAAACGCGCAGCAAAGAGCCATGCTTGAATGCACGAAAGTGGGCGGCAAGCATTGCGCGATTCAAATCTGGTCGTGCTCGAAGATGTAGCGTCCGAGGTCCCGGATTCGCGGGGCGCTTTCCAACGACGTAGAGCGGCTATCTGCCTATCGGGTTGACTCCGAAGCACACAAGTGGTCGTAGGCAGGGAGGCCCGTGCCGTGCCCCAGAGCCCACTCATGGGATCGTTCGGAGTCAGCCCGATAGGCAGTGCGCAGCCTGCCCTGAGCACTGTCGCGGGGCCTGCACCTCGCCATGACGGAATCGTTTCGCCTCCGGTTCGCCCAGAGCGACGATACGGTCGGGCCGCCCCACCTCGGCCCAGTCACATCGGTCGTGGGCTGGAATTCCAACGCCGTGGCAACCTTCAATATTGCCGGCTTATTCGGCGAGAAGATCGCCTGCGGCAGCCCAACCCCCTGAGCGACAACGGGACGCGCCATCGGACCGCCGTTGAAGAGGGCCCGCACCAGCCCCAGCGTAGCCGCTGGGTGAGGCCGTGGACGGCTGAGGTCCTCGACAGTCCCGCCAGACCATCCTCCTGCTCATCGTGTCTGAACACACACCATCGAGAGTGCAGATTGCACCCCCGAAACCAACACCCGCCGAGGAGACGCAGGGTCAACACCGATTCTAGGCGGCGCTTAGGTGCGTCCGCTTCTTCGCAGTCATGGAAGCTGCTCCGCAGGGCGAGGAGGAAGAGCAATGAAACGGCGAATCGGGAAATTCTGTGGTGCAGTGAGTATGTGGGCTATCGGGGTGGTGTGGCTCCTGGGCGTTGCTCGCCCGAGCGAGGCGCTGGTGAACAGTTGCAGCGTCAGCGGGGAATACGTGATGAGCGGGTCCGCGCTTGGGGACTCCCAGGTATTGGGCTTCCTTGTATTCTCTCCGAACGGAACCTGTACCAGTGGAACGTTTACTGGCAGCGTCGCCGTCAAGCAGAACGGCAACCCGGCGTTCAATTTTACTCCCACGGGGACATATGTTGTCAACAGCGACACAACCATGTCCATCACGACTACAGGCGGCGTGGCGATTACGCTGAACGGGATCGTCTCCGGAGTGGTGGGCGATCTCGGCATCGCCAACCTAATTCACGCGGTGGGCGACGTCGGCGGGGCAGTGAAGGCCTCGCCGATCCCGAGAAGGTATGAGACAAATCCCCATGGGGACACCAGTCCTTCGAGAGCTTGGCGAACAATACCTGCTACAACGACACTATCGGTGGCCAAATAGGGGCAAGGTCGTGAGCTCGAAGGTGGCCCGAACCTCAGACAAGACGCCTCGCAGGGCGCCTCACCGGTGAGATAGCGGCTCTAGAAGACCTCCTGATAAGACTTCATGGGGGGCTAATGAGAGAGACCGTTCGATCTTGAGGCAACCATTGCGGAGGGAAGAGGGGCCCAGTGGAATCGAGGTTGGCGGCTCACCTGAATAGCCGTGTGGCATCGGCCGGATCAAACCGGATTCTCAAGCAGGTCAAGGGTGCTATTTGAAGAGATGATCCGGCACGCCTGGCAGAGGCAACCCAACGCTCGCTCATCGTCGTTATACCCATGCGCTTTTGGCCGAAAGGTCGGTTCGATCCAGCACTCAATAAATCCGCTCTCGCTGGGTAATGTTCGGCGAAGGGTCACTGATTGCCCGCAGCGGATCACGTGCGCTTCCGGGAGGATCTGACCGTTCGTAAGAACAGTGACAGCAACGCGCTCGTGCGGAAGCCCGGGAGGCGCATGAAAGAGCACCTCCAGGTGGCGAGGCCCGGAATGCGCCCCGTAGGTAACGACGACCCGATCGCCGGTCCAACCGTCCCGATACACCCCCTGCAACGACTCCGTGAAAGAGCGGGTGATGGTCACCGCCTCGCGGAAGACTTGCAGATACTCCTGCGCCATCTGATCCGGACCGCCCAGCGTAGCCAGGCGCTGATAGCCGTTGTGCACGAGATGCGCAATCAAGTCCGCTTCGCCTGTGATCCGTTCGATGGCGCGTGCGATTTCCTTGGGATTTCGAGGGTCAAAGTAGAGCGCGCCATCGCCGGCCACTTCCGGCAGGCTGGTCACATTGCTACACAGAACGGGTTTGCCGAATGCCATCCCCTCCAAAACAGGCATGCCGAATCCCTCAAACAAAGAAGGAAAAATAACCGCTCGACACGATTGGAACAGGGCGGCCAACTCTTCATCCAGCAGATAACCAGGCAGGATGATCCGTCCCTTAAGGCCCATCTGATCGATGTCCCCTTGCAACCCCTCCATGCGTTCATCAGGCGCCCCGGTGCACACCAGCCTAAGATCAGATTCGGGGTGACGGGCGCGATACATCCCGAAGGCCCCGAAAAGCATCCGATGGTTCTTATGAGGCCAAAACTGAACGGCCGGATAGAGGAGGAAGCTCTCCTTGATCAAACCTAGCCGGTTCAGCACTTCTGACCTCTTCTCGGCCTCCTGCTCGTGCAAACGCTCGAGCAGGCGGTGCCGGATTGCGATCACCTGATGTGGGCCAAGATCGCTGTTGGCCAGGACCGTCTGCCGAGTGAATTCCGAGATGCAGATCAATCTATCGGCCAGGCGACAAGCCGCCCTGAAGGACCTATCCCCCCAGGAATGTCCTTCAGCGGTATAGAACTGGGGATTATAGAGGTAATTAAGATCGCGTACAGTACATACCATCGGCACGCAAGGATCGTAGAAGAAGGATGACCAAAACGGACAGAACAGCAAATCAGCCCCGATCTCTTTGAGGATCCCCTTTGGCCTGTGGCGGCGCCGTAGTGATTGGGAAATGGACCGTAATTTGGAAAGGACAGACGGAGGCAAAATGGGAGCCAGCTTCTCTTCCAAGCGGATCCCGACGGGCCTCGCTCGGGACGACGGAGGCGCTGATGTTCTGGTCCAGCGGGGTATGCAGAGGCGGCGCACGTTGCTCGATTCGAGAATCGCAAGTTCGTCGTGGTTCTTCTCCGTGGTGAAGAGGACAAAGTCGCAGTCGGGTAGTATCCGGCTTAGATGCCGGACCACCCCGGGCACGGTAAACCTGGCACCACCATTCCCAGCTCCTGGCAGAAAGTGTGTGAAGTCTACCGCGATGCAGTTGAGTCTCGCAGGCGGACTTGAACCGCCCTCGTGCGGCTGCCGCGTTTCGCTCTTTAGCGTGGTCTGCGGAAGCATCTGCGCCTTCTGGTTCGCCCTTGGCCAAAGCCCTCTGGAGAATTTCACCATTCAGGTATCGTGCCAGATGAATCAATCATATCGTATGGGGACCTGACAGGCCCGCATCGGATCTCCTGGAACGAGGCCGGATCACGCCCCATAGGTCCACGAGATGCGTGGCATCGGGGACCACGAGGTCCTGATAGGAGGAGTGGGGCACGCCGACAATCACAACCGGACACGTAGCGATCAATTCCTCCTTCCTCACAAAAGCGGGATCTTTGACATACTCGTCGGAACAGAAGACCAGGGCCTCGTGAGACCTCAGGATGTTGGCAAGTTTATATGAGAGAGAGTTGCGAACATCATCAATATCGGCTTTGAAGGCCATGCCAAGGATCCCAACCCGGATCCCGGTCAAGTCCGATTGAAAATGGCGTCTTAGGTGTTGAACGATAAAATTGGGCAGGCCTTCGTTCACACTTATGGCAGCATGACCAAGCTGAAAGTGGTCTCCATGGAGGGTGGCGAGCTGGAGTGTGTCCTTCACCAAGCAGGGTCCAGCAGCCAAGCCAGGGCGTGGAAAGCCTTGACCCCTGGGATACCTATATGTCATGGCGTGGTGGATCCGCGCAAAGTCGGCGTCATGCTGCGTCGCAATCATGTAGAATTGGTTGGTGATGGCAAACTGAATGTAGCGCCATGCGTTCGTGAACAGTTTGGCCAACTCGGCCTCCTCCACCTTCACCAGTATGGTCTCTACCCCGAGACGCTTGAATAGAGCCTTGGCAGAGCGGACCGCGGTCTCCGTAAAACCGGAGGTGATTTGCGGGAGTTCGTGCAGCTCTCGGATGGCATCGCCTTGCGCAATGCGCACCGGACAATAGGCGAGATGAACGTCAACGCCCCGACCTTTGAGGAAGTCGTTGAGGCATTTGGACATGCCCGGGTAGACCGTGCCGCAGAGGATGACGCAGTGCCCACGATCCAGATAGGGCGTCATCTGTTCCACGAGATTAAGGACAGGCTCGCTCTTTTGGTGCAGGTCTTCGTCAATCGTCGTGCCGACAGCGATCAGCACCAAGGTGGAGTGCCCGACATCGGACAAGGCGTCAGAAAGGTGAAGCGACTTGCCGATGACCCTCTTCAGTATAGGTTCGGCGCCGCGCTCCATCACGGGCATTCGTCCTGCCCGAATGCCTGCGCGCTTGCCCTCATCAATATCGTACAGGGCCACTTGCAGTCCGGCGTCAGCCAAAACCATGCCAAGCGGTAGCCCGACGTGCCCCAAACCACCCACGATGAACACGTCATATCGGGAGTCAGCGTGCATGATGATCTCCGAGCGTTCTGCTAGGCGGGAGAGATGCTGTATCGTCTCGTATCGGCACCTGAGAAAGAGACCGGGCAAGTCCCCGATTGACGGCGCAGTGGGGCAAGAACGGATGGCCCTTCACCAATGCGACCATGGGCGACCTACAGCCTGTCTCTGCTCGATCCTCTTAACGGGCCCTGAATTTGATGTTCCTTATATCAGACATTTACAATCCACACAAGCTGCCGCCAGGCAAGGTAGTTCCCTGCGTGTTACTAACATGCCGACCGTGAGTCTACCTTTGCAGGTGTGCAGATTACACCCCCGTAATCTTCTCTGCGATTGTGCCATTGCGCGGTCCTGCCTAGCGAGGATTGCCAGCTTCTTCTACCATCGACAGGACTGGCCCGATCCGGTGTGTTCCTCGTTGGCAACGGTAAAGACACAATCACACAGCCCAACCTATCATTGTGTTCGGAACGCTCACGCCACGAAATCACTTGGGCGTTCACAATGTCCTCGCCGTTATGAAAAGCCGTGGATGTGTTCCGAAGGGGCAGGCGTTGAGAGCTCGGTGAGATTATGGCAATCGCTCTAGTATTTTGCGGAATATGCCGCGGATCGCGTCGGCGCCGGCTGATGTGATCCGGATCGTCTTGAGGCGGGCGTGCTGGCCCGACACGATCTGAAGGCGGGATGGAGGCAGGTCGAGAGCCTTGGCCAGCAGGCGCAGGCAGGCCTCGTTGGCCCGCCCGTCCACGGCAGGAGCGGTCACTCGAAGTTTCAGGATGCCGTCGGCTTCACCGAGGATCCCTTCGCAAGATGCCTTTGGCTGGAGATGGACGCGAAGGGAGACGGCCTCACCCTCCTGCCGAATCAAGACCATTACCGGAGTCGCCAGGCCAGGTCGTTGAGTGAAGCGACCAGAAACCTCTGAACGAAGATGATCGCCAGGATGGCGACCAGCGGCGAAAAGTCAATTCCCCAACCCCGCGTCGGGAGCATTCGCTGGATCGGACGCAAGACCGGGTCCGTCGCGCGATGGAGGAACTGGACAATCGGGTTCCAGGGGTCGGCGTTGACCCAGGAGACAATGGCCCGAACGATGATAATCCAATAGTAGGCGGTCAGGGCGATGTCAAGGATCGTGGCTAGAGCGTTCAGCAGGTTGCTGGCAATGAACATTCGCCCCTCCCTCGGTTAGCGTTTACCCAGCTCTCGGGACCGGATCGTGGCCGCCTCCACTGCCTCCATCAGGGTCCCACGCAGTCCGCCTCGCTCCAGGGCATGTAGGCCGGCGATGGTGGTGCCGCCGGGAGAGGCCACCATATCCTTCAGCTCTGCTGGATGGCGCCCGCTCTCGAGGAGCATCTTTGCGGCCCCCAGGACGGTCTGAGCGGCCAGGAGCCTTGACACGTCCCGCGCCAGCCCCATCTTCACGCCCGCATCGGCCAGCGCCTCGATGAACAGGAAGACATAGGCGGGCCCGCTGCCACTGAGACCCGTGACCGCATCGAGGTGCTTCTCCTCGACCACGACCGCCTTTCCGACGGCGGCGAACATCGCCTCGGCAACCTGCAGATCCTCGGCGGTCGCATGCTCGCCGCTGGCAATCCCTGCGGCGCCCGCCAGTACCAGGGCTGGCGCATTCGGCATCACCCGAATGATCCGGGCCTTTGCCGGCAGCCGCTCCGCGATAAAGGCGATTGGCGTACCGGCAGCGATCGAGATGACCGTCTTGGTCTGATCGACAGAAGGGGCAATCGCCTTCAGCACCACCTCCATGTCCTGCGGCTTCACCGCCAGGATCAGGATCGAGGCTTTCGCCGCAACCTCCCGGCTGTCGGCAACGGTCCGGACGCCGTATCCCTGGCGGATCCGCTGCCGCCTGGCCTCGATGATGTCGCAGGCCAGAACGTGTTCAGCGGTCACCAGCTTGGCTTCAAGCAGTCCGCGAATCATGGCTTCAGCCATGTTCCCCGCGCCGATAAACCCGATGGTCCGGCCCTGCAACATGCAACCTCCCTCACGCCAGCGACGGTCCCTCGTCTTATAGCGTCAAACCCTGAGCGAGTCAAGGGGATTTGCCAAGCCATCCGCTCCACAAGAACTCCTTGCGGCGGCGCAAGAATTGCGGTATATGGTGGGGACTGCGAACAGGGAGGAAGCAAGGGGAAACTCGATGAAACGGGCGAGGGTACGGGTACCGGCCTCGACGGCCAACCTGGGTTCTGGCTTTGATACCCTGGGGATGGCCCTCACTCTCTATAACGAGGTCGAGCTGACCGAAGAAGGCGAGGGTCTGCAGCTTGTCGTCGATGGCGAGGGGAAGGCGGCGCTGGAAAGGGCGGGGGCCCAGAACCTTGTGGTTCGGGCAATTCAGACAACACTGGAGGACCTCGGAGTCCGTCTAGCCGGATTGAAGGTGTGCCAAATCAACCGGATCCCGCTTCGGCGCGGCCTGGGAAGCAGTGCCGCGGCCTGTCTTGGCGGGATCGCCGCCGCCGCGCGCCTGGCCGGGGTCGAACTCTCCACCGACGAGATCCTCGCTCGAGCCCTTCCCTTCGAGGGTCACCCCGACAACATTGCCCCGGCCCTGATGGGTGGATTGACCGCCTCTGCCATCGTCGAGGGCCGCGTCGTCTCTGCCAGAGTCCCCATTCCTGAGCGTCTGAGGGCCGTGGTCGTCATCCCCAGCCTGGAGATGACCACCAAGCGCGCCCGCGAGGTCCTGCCCAAGCAGGTCCCGTTCCAGGACGCGGTCTTCAATCTGGGCCGCCTTGCCCTGCTCCTGGCCGGCCTCGCCACCGATCGCCTCGACCTGCTGGCGGCCGGGTCGGAGGACCGCCTCCACCAGCCCTATCGGGCGGGACTGCTGCCAGGGATGGAGGCAATTATTGAAGAGGGGCGCCGGGCCGGCGCGCTGGCGGCCTTCCTCAGCGGGGCGGGCTCGTCACTGCTGGCACTGGTCAGTGGG
>JBGPUH010000067.1:0-9773 GCA_041491025.1 Methylomirabilis sp. (SeqCode) | reverse complement strand
GACAACCTTATCGATGTTGGGCACCCGATCGAACAGGTTCTTGATCCGGGCCCCGAACTCCCACGGCAGGCCGTAGCCCACCGTGTCGGGGATGTTAATGGTGGTGGCGCCCGCCTTGATCACTTCCTCGACGACCTTGCAGAGGTAGTCCTGGTCGCTTCGGTGGGCGTCCTCGGGAGAGAACTCGACATCGTCGGTATAGCGTCTGGCACGCTTCACCGCCGCGATTGCCGCCTCGAGGACCTCCTCATGAGTCGATTTCAACTTGTATTTGATGTGAATTTCTGAGGTGGCGATGAAGGTGTGGATTCGTGGCCTGTCAGCGTATTTCAAGGCCTCCCAGGCCCGGTCGATGTCGATGTCGCGAGTCCGGCAGAGGCTGGCAACGATCGGACCACCCCGTACGCTTTGGGAGATGGTCTTGATGGCTTCGAAGTCATCTTCGGAGGCGATGGCGAAACCGGCCTCAATAACGTCCACCTTCAGACGCGCCAGTTGCCGGGCCATCTCCAGCTTCTCTTTGGTATTCATGCTGCAGCCTGGCGCCTGCTCCCCGTCCCTCAGCGTGGTATCGAAGATCGTAATCCGCTTGCCCATCCTGTCCTCCAGTGATCTCTGCCGCTACCGTGTGCGGCGACGGGACCGATCCACTTTACGTCCTGCCTTCCGCGCCGGTCGCATGCTCCATCGGCTCTGGAATTCGCCGCTTGATGGAAGGGAGGGTGCGAACGACGCCAGAAAGGGCGTAGAGAGAGAAAAATGAAAAGGCCACCATGCTGGGCTCTGAGGCGATGATCAACACGACCAATGTCAGTCCGATGAGGAGCGCGAAGGGTTGACGCTTCTTGATTTCGATGCCCTTCAGGCTGCGGTACCGCAGGCGACTCACCATGAGGAACGAGAGGGCATAGACGATGACGACCATCAGCGCAGACGTCAGCCGGTGTGAGAGCAGCTCGCGCTGAAAAAGGACCAACGAGGGCGACTCTCGCATGAACAGCACAAAGGAGGCGATGACCGCTGCGGCCGCCGGGATCGGGAGGCCGACGAAGTAGCGCTTGTCCAGAATTCGCGTCTGAACGTTGAAGCGCGCCAGCCTGAAGGCGCCACTTGAGACGAAAAGCGCTGTCGGGATGATCGATCCGAACAGCCATCCGATCTGGGTGTACGGTTTGATCGCCCACGCATACGACAGGATGGCCGGTGCGACGCCGAAGGACACCAAGTCCGCAAGCGAATCGAGCTGCACGCCGAAGTCGCTCTGGCTGCTGGTGAGCCGAGCGACGGCCCCGTCGAGGCCATCGAGGATCAGCGCCACGAGGATGGCCACCGCCGAACGGGTGTAATCGTCATTGTAGACCGCGACAATGGCGTAGACCCCGCTCAGGAGGTTCCCGATTGTCAGGAGGCTCGGGAGGAGGTAGACTCCTCGACGACGACCTCGCCTCATCGAAGCACCCCCACCACGGTGATCCCTCCCTTGACGTGGTCCCCCTGTTTCACGGAAAGCTCCGTGCGCGCCGGTACTATGAGATCGACGCGCGATCCAAATCGAATCATGCCGATCCGCTCTCCGGCCTCGAGCTTTTGCCCGGGAACAACCCGGCACACGATCCGTCTGGCGACGAAACCTGCGATCTGCTTCACTAAGAACTGGCCTTCCGGGGCTCTCAGGAAGATGAGGTTCTGTTCATTGGCCGCCGAGGCCTCGTGCTGCCATGCCAGACGAAATGTTCCCGGCCTGTACTCTACCCTCTCGACCACCGCAGGACATGGAGCGCGGTTGACGTGCACGTCGAAGACCGACAGGAAAATGCTGAGCTGGGTGGCCGCGCCTTCCAACTCGTCGCCCGGATAGCGAGTCACCTGGACAACGGTCCCGTCGCCTGGGGCAAGGATCAATCCCTCCCCCTTCGGGATTTCGCGCGCCGGATCCCGGAAGAAGAGGGCTACGGCAACAGCCAACACGAGCGCGGCAGACGCCCCCACCTGCCACCCCATCGCCCAAAGGATCGCCGACAGGACGAGGGGTGTGACGATAAACACCCAGCCCTCCCGCGCGATTGGCATCATCGATTTCCCTGTGCACGGGAGGGGATTTTGTCAGTGGATACGTTCACTTATATCATGGCCGGTCGCGGCGCGCAATGAAAATGAGGCAGGTGAGAGCATCACGTGAGAAGTCGCCTGACCAGCTCCGGAACGAGTGTCAGCGCACGGTCCAGCTTTTCTGGGTCCTTCCCACCGGCCTCGGCGAGATCGGCGCGACCCCCCCCACCACCGCCTGTGATGGCCGCCACCTCCTTGACAAGTTTTCCGGCGTGCAGCCGGGACGTGAGATCGGGCGTGACCATCGCCACCCAGCTCACCCGCCCATCCGAGGATGTGCCGAGGACGATGACCCCGCTCCCGATCTTGGCCTTGACGCGATCGGCCAGCTCGCGAAGAGCACGCTGGTCAAACTCCTCCGCCCGACCTGTGACAACGGTGATGCCGGAGACCTGGGTCGCCTCTTTCAGCAGTTCCTCTGTCATCTCAACGCCAATCCTGGCGCGGAGTCTTTGAACCTCGCGTTCGAGCGCGCGGTTGGAGTCAAAGAGGCGATCGACCTTTTCCGGAACCTCCAGCGGCTTGCTCTTCAGCCGGTCGGCCGATTCGTACAGGACCTCCTCCTCGCGCTTCAAATGCTGGAAGGCGCCCGGTCCGGTCAACGCCTCGAGGCGGCGGATGCCCGCGGCGATGGCGGTTTCGTGAGAGATCTTGAATAATCCGATCTCGCCGGTGGCCTTCGTGTGTGTCCCGCCACAGAGTTCGATGCTGAAATCGGGCACGTTGACTACCCGCACCTCATCGCCGTACTTGTCACCAAAAAACGCCAGGGCACCCTTGGCGAGCGCGGCCTCGAGCCGCATCTCTTCGACGAGGACCGGCAGGTTGGCCCAGAGTTTCTCGTTGACCATCTCCTCGATCCGATCGATCTCGGCGCTGCTCAGGGGTCCGTAGTGCCGGAAATCGAAGCGCAGACGATCGGGGGCGACCAGAGACCCCTCCTGCCGCACGTGGTCCCCAAGGATCTGGCGCAGGGCGGCGTGGACCAAGTGGGTTGCGGTGTGGTTCTTGACCGTCGTGGCCCGGCGGCTCGCATCCACCGACGCCAGGATCCGTCGCCCCCTCCTGAGCTCACCCCGCTTCACCCTGACACGGTGGACGATCAATCCCGGAAGGGGCCGTCTGGTGTCCAAGACCTCCACCAGAAGGGACTCGCCTCGGAGAAGCCCGGTGTCACCGATCTGGCCTCCCGCCTCCGCATAGAAGGGGGTCTTGTCCAGGACGACCTCACCCTCTTCACCCGCGCCGATCCGCTCCACCGGCGCTCCGCCGGACAGGACCGCAGCAACTACCGCCTCGGCCTCCAGAAGATCGTAGCCGATGAATGGCGTGTGAATCGCCTTCGCAAGCTCTTGGTAGGCCCTTCCGACCTCCCGAACTTCCCCGAACGCCTTCAAATGCGCGCGCGACTTCTCCTGTTGATTCCTGAGCTCGGCCTCGAACCCATCCCAATCACATCCGACCGAGTGTTCGATGGCGATTTCATCCATGAGGTCCCGGGGCAGTCCGTAGGTGTCGTAGAGCTCGAACAGCTTCTGTCCCTGGAGAACTCCCCGCTCCCCTCGTTCTGCCTTCACTTTCTGGATCAGGTCGTGAAGTCGAGGCAGCGCCTCGCGGAGCAGGTGGCCGAACCGGTCCTCCTCGATCCGAACGAGGCGGGTCACGTGCGCGCGACTCGATTCGAGCTCGGGATACGCGTCTGTCATCAGGTCGATCACCTTGTCCGTCACCGTGGCCATGAACGGTTCATCCAGTCCAATGAGCCGCCCATGGCGGAGGCCACGTCGGAGGATCCGGCGCAGCACGTACCCTCGGCCTTCGTTGTGAGGCAGGACGCCGTCGGCCAGCAGGAAGGTGACCGCTCTCGCATGGTCGGCGATGACCCGCATCGACACATCGCGCTTGTCGTCGGCGCCATAGGTCTCGTGTGACAGCTCCTCGACCGCGGCGATCAGAGGCCGGATCAGGTCGGTTTCGAAGTTGCTCTTGACCCCCTGGCAGACGGCGGCGATCCGCTCCAGCCCGGCCCCGGTGTCGATGCTGGGTTTGGGGAGCGGGTTGAGCGCGCCCGAGGCATCGCGGTTGTACTGCATGAAGACCAGGTTCCAGAGTTCCAGATAGCGATCGCACCCGCACTCGATGCTGCACGTCGGCCGCCCACAGCCGATCGCCGGCCCCTGGTCGAAGACCAGCTCGGAGCAGGGTCCGCATGGGCCGGTGTCGCCCATGGCCCAGAAATTGTCCTTGTCCCCCAGACGGACGATCCGATCGGGGGGAAGACCCGCGATCTTCCGCCACAGCTCGAACGCCTCATCGTCATCCTTGTAGATAGTCGCCCAGAGCCGATCTCCAGGCAATCCGAGCTCTCGGGTCAGGAACTCCCAGCCATACTCGATCGCTCCCTGCTTGAAATAGTCTCCGAAAGAGAAGTTGCCGAGCATCTCAAAGAAGGTGTGGTGGCGGGCGGTTCGTCCGACGTTCTCCAGATCGTTGTGTTTGCCGCTGACCCGCAGACACTTCTGAACTGACGTGGCGCGCCGGTAAGGACGAGGATCGACCCCCAGGAACGCACCTTTGAATTGCACCATTCCCGCGTTCGTGAAGAGCAGCGTTGGATCGTCGGAGGGGACCAGCGAGGAGCTGGGGACCACCGTATGCCCGTTCCCCTCAAAGAAGCGCAAGAAGCGCTCCCGGACCTCCCCGCCCGTCAGCCGCCGCATTCCTTGCTCCGCTGTCCTCGCTGCCCCTCGCGGAGCAGTCGCCAGATCACCTCGGTCGAAAACCCTCTCCTCTGGAGAAACCGCGCCAACCGGCCCTTCCGGGAGGACGTCGGAAGATGGCCCAGCCTGGAGAGTTTGCCCGCCATGGCGCGCTTGGCCGCCGCCTCCTCCCCTTCCTCGTAGAGATCTCTCAGGACCTCTCGCACCAGATGTTCCTCTACCCCTTTCGCCTCGAGTTCCTGCCTCAAGCGATGCGGCCCCATCGGCTTTTTTTGGAGACGGCTCCTTGCCCAGGTGTTCGCGAACCGTCGATCGTCCAGGTACCCCTGCTCACTCAGACGGTCGAGGGCGGCCTTCGCGTCGGCCTGGGCGATCCCCCTGGCCGCCAGGAGCCGAGACAGCTCAACCCGCGTTCTGTCCCGAGCGGCCAACAGAACTGCGGCCGCCCGGTAGGCGGCGCCGGGAGACTGCCGCCTCACAGCCGCTTGCGACCGAGAGGCTTCTCCTGCTGTTCTGCGGTCCAGGGTTGCTCCCCCGCGCTCTCGACCCCTCGAACCTTGAGGGCGAAGTCGTTGGGGTTGCTGCTCCACCGCAGTGCGTCCTCGTAACTCACCAGGCCGCGCCGGTAGAGGCTAATGAGCGACTGATCGAAGGTCTGCATCCCATACTCCGACCCGCCGGCCGCGATCAGCTCGATGATCTTTCGGGTCTTGTCAGAGTCGGCGATGCACTCCCGAATCGTGGCGGTGGACACCATCACCTCGACCGCCGGCACTCGTCCTTTGCCGTCCGCCCGCGGGACTAAGCGCATCGAGATGATCCCGCGGAGCAGCGAGGCCAGTTGCAGCCGGATCTGTTTCTGCTGGTAGGGCGGGTAGATCGCGATGATGCGATTGACGGTCTCGGCCGCATCGATGGTGTGCAGCGTGCTCATGACCAAGTGGCCAGTCTCTGCTGCGAGGATAGCCGTGCTCACCGTGTCGAAGTCGCGCATCTCTCCGACCAGAATCACATCCGGGTCCTGCCGGAGTGCGGCGCGCAGCGCTTCAGCGAACGACTCGGTGTCGATCCCCACTTCCCGTTGGGTGATCAAGCAACGCTTATCCCGGTGGAGGAACTCAATCGGGTCCTCGATGGTCAAGATGTGGCCGGTCCCGCTATTGTTGATGTGATCGATCATCGCCGCCAGGGTGGTCGATTTTCCGCTCCCTGCGGTGCCGGTGACCAGCACCAACCCTCTGGGTTCCAGGGCCAGCGTCGCGACAATCGGCGGAAGATTGAGTTCATCGAGGGTCTGGACCTTATCGGGAATCACGCGGAAGGCGACGCCCATCGTCCCCCGCTGCTGATACAGGTTGGCACGAATCCGTCCCACACCCTGAACGCCGAAGGCCAGATCCAGTTCGCGGCGCTGCTCAAGCTGAAGACGCTGCCGGTCCGTGGCGATAAGGTGGATCACAGCATCCAGGTCAGCCTGGGTAAGCCTAGGTCGATCCTGCAGAGGGAGGAGTTGGTGGTCGATCCGAAGAACCGGTGGCACTCCGACTTTGAGGTGGAGGTCCGAGGCCTGGCGCTGGATGGCGAGCCTCAGCAGCTCATGAAGATCGAACGGAATCATGACGAATCCTTCTCTCTCATGGAGAGGCTACCACCCAGCCACGAGGGTGTCAACGCGCCTCCGACGCCTCTGCCCCTACAGCGCCGGCCATCCCCAGAGCGGCACGCACCTTCGCTTCGATCTCGCCGACGAGGGCCGGGTTTTCGTGGAAAAACCGCTTGGCGTTATCCCGTCCTTGGCCGATCCGTTCTCCCCCGTAGGAAAACCAGGATCCGCTTTTCTCGATGATCTTGTGCTCGACCCCCAAGTCCAAGAGGCTGCCGATCCGTGAGATCCCCTCCCCATAAATAATGTCGAACTCCGCCTCCTTGAAGGGCGGGGCGACCTTGTTCTTGACCACCTTGACCTTCACGCGAGACCCGACTATCTCATCCCCCTCTTTGATGCTTGAGATCCGCCTGATGTCGAGGCGGACAGAGGCATAGAACTTCAAAGCCCGGCCACCGGTCGTCGTCTCGGGATTACCGAACATGACTCCGATCTTCTCGCGAAGCTGATTGATGAAGATGACGCAGGTCTTGGACTTGCTGATGGCCGCCGTCAGCTTCCGAAGCGCCTGGGACATCAGGCGCGCCTGAAGACCCATCGTGGGGTCCCCCATCTCGCCATCGATCTCGGCCCTGGGCACTAGGGCGGCGACCGAGTCGATCACCACCACATCGATGGCCCCGCTGCGGACCAGCACCTCGGTGATCTCGAGCGCCTGCTCTCCGGTGTCCGGTTGGGAGATCAGCACTTCATCGATCTTCACCCCCAGGGATCTGGCATAGGCGGGGTCCAATGCGTGCTCGGCATCCACGAAGGCCGCGGAACCGCCCGTCCGTTGCGCCTCGGCGATGATATGCAAGGCTAAGGTGGTTTTTCCCGAAGATTCCGGCCCGAAGATCTCGATGACGCGACCTCGTGGGACCCCGCCCACTCCCAGCGCAGCGTCCAGCTCCAGTGAGCCGGTGGAGATGGCCGCGATTGGCAGGAGGGCACCCGAGCTCCCCATCTTCATGATGGAGCCCTTGCCGTACAATTTCTCGATCTGGGCGATGGCTAACTCCAGCGCTCGGTCCCGCTCTTTCCGGTCCCCCCGCTCTATCACCTTCTCCACCATGAATCGTCCTCCCCGGTCCAGAAAGCCGCAATTGACGCGCCGCTATTGTCTCGGACAACCCTATGTCATTTACAATGGGTTGTCAATAGCGGCGGGCTTTTTGCTTGACAACTGCGGGAAAAGGGGCTAACAAAAAGGGCCATCCCCTGCCGGCTGGTCGCTCGCCGTCGTCGGCATGCCAGTTATCTCTCTTCGGCTTGGCCGCTGGAGGGGCGGCATGGCGCTTCAAACGGTTCGTCGCGTCCATCGCGTATTCTCCTTCGGACCAAGCCGGTCTTCCATCGCTATTGTACGCTTCAATGTCCTCCATCCCACCCGGGTCGCAATGACCCATGTACGTTGAGAGGGCTACCCGTGCTATCTTCCCCGACATTCTCGCTCCGAACGCTCTCGGGATCCTCGCCTGTTACCTGGCATCCAGCACCGAACGGCCATCGGTATCGCGAAGGCCTGCTTTCCTTCACGGACTCGAGGGCCTGAGGGCGCGGTGATGTTTCAGGAACTTTCGCGAACAATCTCATCTGCGCTGAGCCTCAAGGAGCTTCTGAAGGTCCTTGCTCAGCGGACGGCGGCACATTGTGGCACCGAGGTGTGCTCGATCTTCTTGTGGGATCCATCGGGCGATCAGGTTGTCACGATGACCTCTCAGACCGCATCGGGTGAGGAGCTCGACTTGCACCCGGCTCAACCTAGAGCCTCGGGCAGACTGACGGTTGATGACATGCCGCTTCTCGCCGCCACCGCCGAGCGACGCAGTCCGATCGTCCTGGATAACCCGGTCGCAAGCCCCTTGGTTCCACCACGATGGGTTGAGGTGTGCCACGTGAAGTCGCTGATATCGGTCCCACTCATGTGGCAGAACAGCGTGATCGGGGCCCTCGTTCTTCATCGTATGGGGGCAACCAAGGACTTCACCGACTCACAGGTACATTTGGCGAGCACTATTGCCAGTCAGGTGGCCATGGCCATCGAGAACGCCAGGCTGGTTCAGGCGACACAGGCGCGACTTCGAGAGAGTGAAACGCTGCTCGCCGTGAGCCAGTCGGTGAGCTCCACGCTGGACTTGAAGGAAACGCTCCAGCGCGTCGCTCGCGAAGCTGCGCTCGCCGCCGGGGCCGACAGCTCTGGCGCCTACCTTTTGGATCCCAGAGAGGGGGTCATTCGCCCGTTTGCCAGCCATGATCTGCCCGATTGGGTGTCAGAGCCGTTTCAACGGAATCCTTTTTCCGTCAAAGCCTTCCCGCTTGTCCAGGAGGCACTCGACAAGCGGGTCCCGGTCTACTCGTCCGACGTCCCGGCCGATCCGCGCTGCGCCCACCCCGCTATCCGCCGCCTGGCGTTCAAATCATGTCTGATCGCCCCCATGATCGCCAAGGAGAAGTTCATCGGCGTGCTCTTCCTTGTCTGGTGGAAAAAGTCGCACACGTTCACGTCGGACCAAGTCCGGCTCATGGAGGGCGTGGCGCGCCAGGCAGCCATGGCCATCGACAACGCCTCTGCCTATCACGAAATCGAGAAGTTGAACATCAGCCTTGAAGACAAGATCGCAAAACGGACCCGCGAACTGTCGGAGATCAACACAGCACTGGAGGAGTCACACCGGAGGCTGCAGGAGCTCGATCGGGTGAAGTCGGATTTCCTGCTGAACGTCTCGCACGAACTTCGCACCCCGTTGACAGCCATTAAGGGATCCGTTGATAACATGCTGGATGAGATCACCGGGCCCCTCAGCGAGCTGCAACGACGTTACCTGATGCGCGTCAAGGTCAACGCTGATCGACTCGTTCGGCTGATCAATGACCTGCTTGACCTGGCGCGGATCGAAGAGGGCCGGGTCCAGGTCACCCCGACCTTCTTCTCTTTGGCTGGCCTCGCGAGCGAGCTTCTGGAGACGCTGCGGCCGGTGGCTGCGGAGAAGAGTCTCGAGCTCTGTTTTGCCGAAGGACAGGACCCGTTGATCGTTCATGCGGATCGGGATAAAGCTGGCCAGGTCCTGATGAACCTTCTTGGGAACGCGATCAAGTTCACTCCGTCTGGGGGAAGCGTCAATGTCGAGTTGGCCGGCGATGAGGATGCGTTCGCTAAGGTTCAGATTCGCGATACCGGCGAGGGGATCCCACCGGAGCAGCTTCCACGCATCTTCGACAAGTTTTATCAAGTCGAGCACGGCATACACGCGAAGGCAGTCGGGACTGGTCTCGGGCTCTCCATCGCAAAGGGCCTT
>JBGPUH010000066.1:0-9845 GCA_041491025.1 Methylomirabilis sp. (SeqCode) | reverse complement strand
GTCCTCTGCGTCCCCCTTGATCACGATGAGCCCGCGGCGCATGTAGGCGCCGACCTCATGCGCGACGTTTCCCTCGATCAGGATGATGCCGCCGCGCATGCCATACTTGCTTCCCCGGTAGGCGGCCCCAGCACGATGCCCTGCATTCCCCTTGACGTGGATCAGTCCCCCTTCCATCTCTACACCCAGGAAGTCGGCCGCGTTCCCTTCGATGAGGATCTCCCCGCCTCGCATGTATGACCCGGCGTGCATCCCGACATCGCCGTGGATCACAATCCGGCCCCGTGTCATCGTGGAACCGACCCATTTAACCCGCCCGATGGGGCCCTCCACCTCAATCTCTTCCGACCGCTCTCCATCCACCTGGAAGAAGTCGCCAAGGCGATGCGCTTCGTTCCCCCAGGCGACGGGCAGGGCCTCGATCTCCTCCCGGCTCCGGTCGGCGAAGAGATCAGGCGAGATCGACTCGGCCTCAAGCGGGACGCCCGTCAGTGGCTCTTTCAGACGCAGGGTGACAGGAGGCATGCTTCCCTCTGCTAGCCTTCAGCTCGCGAGGAGCTGATGGAGGTGAAACTGGTGTTTTCCCAACTTCCCGCCGTAATTTCCGGCGGACACCTTCACGATGCCAGGACCGCAAGCGGCCCGGATACCGACCCGCATCGCCTCTGCCACCGCCTCCGGCGTCAGGCCGTCGATCACGATCTCAAGAACCGCCGCGACCCCATCCGGCAGTTCACTCTGGACCTGCCGCCTCAAGGATGGGCAGAAGGCGGTGTTGGTTGAGGCATTGAGGAACTTATAGCGCGAGCCAACTTTGCTCCCGCTTCGGACAATACCCCCGGGAAACGGCATAATGACACCTTTCACCTTCCGCATCGCCTCGACGGCACGCTCGGCCGCCTGTAACGCATCCGGCAGCTCGTTTCCTAACAGGAGAAAGTTACCGCCGGCCACCGCTTTCTGCACGCCGAAGCGGTCCTCGACGACAAATTCTCCATCCATCACGGGGATCCGCCAGAAGCGTCGAGCGCGGTTGCCGTTCCCGACGATGGGTGGCTCCAAGCGCTTGCTGATCTGATATCCATCCCCGAAAAACCGCAGCTTCCCCCCGACGGAAAGCCGGTCCTCCGCCTCCAGGTCGTTGTAACACGCCGAGGTCGGGGATGTCATGACACTCTGGCCGATCCGCTTAATCAGGTGCTCCTGAACGGCCTTCTTGGATGGAGCGAAGAGGAGGACGTTGACGCCAGGGCGATCGTCCGGGGTCTGTTCAGGCTCGACGCCCTCGATGCCGACCTCGCACCCGCAGCCAATGACCGACGTTCCGAAGCCCGCCATGCTGCGGGCGGCCTCCAGGGCCCACTGCTTGCTGAAGGCGGTGATCAGCACCCGGCTGGCGTGCATGGTGAACGCCTCGGCATACGTCTCATCGATGGGAACGCCATTGATCTCCATGAAGGCTCCATGCGCAGTTTCGGGTTCCGGGTTCCGTGTTTCGCGTCACATCCCGAAGACGCTCCACCTGCAACTCGGACCCCGAACCTCAGAACCAGAAACTCTCTCTTGGTTAGCGAGATGCTCCTGCGGGGATCGCCTCGCGGTTGGGGATATCCTCGGCATCGATCGGGAAGTTTTCGTACTCGATCGTGTAGAAGTTCTCGAATTCGGTCTTGAATTCGGGATCCATCTCGCCGACGTCCGGTGGGACGACGAACAGAAGCTTGCCATCACGGGACCCGACAATCTCACCTTCGCGCAGGACGACCTCACCATCCTTGAGAACGTAGATCGGCTGTTCGAACATTTGCTCTCGGTCGCTGTCCTTCGGGTAGATGGTGATGTCGGCATCCGCCCCAACTCCGAGGTGGCCCTTGCGGGTCAGCCCCAGGGCCCTGGCCGGGCCGGCCCGTGTAATGATGGCGATCTCAGAGAGCGTGTATTCGCGGTCGAGGTTGGGCAGGGTGGTGTCCGACAGGACGCGCTTGTGCACCCGCTTGAGCATCTCAGCGCGGAACGCTTTATCCATGAGCAGCTTGATGACCCAGGGATAGAAGATAAACGGCCCACCGTTGGGGTGATCGGTGGAGAGGAACACCCGCCACGGGTCGCGGATCAGAAGGAAAAGCTCCAGCCCGATCGCCCACTGAATGGCGTTGACATAGTTCTTCTCCCGATACGTGTACGGGACGATGCCGCACCCCGTTTCCACCTCCACGTCCAGGTTGTACCATTTGTTCTTGCTCAGCTTGTACAGCCGGTACTGCCACGGACCATCCGCCGTGATGGTCGTGGCGTCGCCGAACACGACCTGGCCGATGTCTGTCGTGATGTTGGGATGCGCGTTGATGTACTCGGCCACCTCTGCCGCCTTGGAGCAGAACCCGCCCCAGTTCTCACCGCCGTAGCTGTGGAACTGGGTATGCGCCATATGGAGCCTGGAGCCTTCGAGGGTCCGCATCGTGTCCAAGGTGGTCAGGTAGTTGTTCGGGATTCCCAGGCGGTTGGCATGCAGGTGAATCGGATGGGGCAACCCGAGGCTCTCGTTGACCCAGGAGAGCGCTTTCAGGATCTGGCGCGCCGTGACGTCCCAGTAGTAGATCCTGTCATCCAGTCCCTCCACGTCTTTGCCGTATTTCCACTGTTCTACCCCGCCCGGGTTCACCAGCTTGATGCCGTACCCCTTCAGCGACTTGAGGAGCCAGGCCACGTACCGCTTGATTTTCTCCATCTCGCCGGCCTTGAGGTACTTCAAGATGAACTCGTTGTTCCCCATGAGGATATAGAGCCCTTTGTCCACGATCGGAATATCGATCAATTCCTCATGGGTGTGGCGGACCCCGATGGGGGCATTCGCCGCGTCCATCACCGTCGTGTACCCCATCTTGGTATAGAGATACCCTGTGGCGAAGGTGGAGGGAACGGTGCCGCCGACTCCGGACCTCATGCCTGGCTTCTTGGGAACGGGTTCGTGCCGGTGGTCTTCCGGCCTGAACGCACGAGCGGCATTGACCGCGGGGCTGGCAATATGGGTGTGGATATCCACCCCGCCGGGCATCACGACCAGATTTGTCGCGTCAATGACCTCGGCGGGCCCTTTGCAGGATTCTACGATCTTGCCGTCCTGAATGCAGATCTCCTTGACGGCCCCGTTGATTCCGTTGGCCGGATCGTATACGTCGCCGCCGACAATCTTGAGGGAGCGCCCCATGGCACTCAGCCCCCGCCTTTGACGGCCGGCTTGGGGGCGCCCTTGCCGCCGTTTTTCATCGCCGAGACCTTTGCGATGATACGGTCCAGGACCTCACGATCCGACGGGTACGGCGAGTCAACCACTTTCTTCATGACGAGGGGAATGTGGTCCATCCTGTAGAGCATTCCCCCGGCCGCAATTCCGGCCTGGGCCGTCGGGATCACTACCGTGGCAACCTTCGTCGTCTCGCTCTCTTTAGGATCGATCGCGATCATCGGAATCGACTGTAGATGCTCCGCCATCTTCGCCGGAAAGTTGCCGATCGCATCGCCCGCCACGATCAGGGCGGCATCTACCTCCTTATTGGCCAGGAGATCGGCGACCGAGTACTCCCCGGGGTTGAATCGGGGATAGCCGCGGCTCATGTTCACGGCGAAGGGATAGCCCGTCTGCCATGACAGGACCTGGGCCATGCCCACCACGTTGCCGTGGCCCCTCATCGGCGCCGACAGGAACTTGGTGAACCGATTCAGCTCCTGGACCAGCGTCAGGAGCGCGAGGACATTCATATACTTGCCGCGGGTCATCGTGAGGCCCATCCCCCAATACAGAGTGCCAAACTTGGCGCTCTTCATCTTCTCCACGAGGGTCTTCCACTCCTCAACCGCCACCCCGCCCACCTCGGGCTGGGACAGCTCGTGGCCTTTGACCAAGGCACGAAGGGCAGAGAAGACTTCGTAATCGGAGTTCGGCTTGATCTGGATGAAGGCATCGGCCATCCGTGTCGTCGGCGTGGGCCTCACGTCCACGTTGATGACCATCCGGTCCTTCTTGCCTTTGGTGGTGAACAGCCCTTTCGCAGTCACCGAGTACCGGCTGGCATGCCTGGGATGGGCCTCGGCGGGGTTGCACCCCCAGAAAATGACCAGATCGGCACGGTTCTTCACCTCCCCGACGGTGCAACTGGAGATGCCGACGGTCTGGACCGCCTGCAGGCTCGGGGCATGACAGACTGAAGAGGTGTGGTCGATGTTCGCGCCGATCAGGTCGGCCAGCTCGATGGCCTTCCGCTGCGCATTCAACTCGGTCGAGTCGAGGCCGTAGATGAGTGGGTACTTGGCTTTGGCCAGGATCTCCGCGGCCGCATCGATGCACTCATCGATGGTCGCCGGTTTCCCCTTGATCGTCGGCTTAGCCCACCCCTCCAGGTGATGCATGAAGGTGTCCTTGCCAAGGACGCACGCATTTTTCACATCCTTGATCTTGCCGTCAACCACATGGACTTCCAGGTCATCACAGCACACGCCGCAGAAGGGACAGGTCACCCCCTCGACGACGGTTACATCCTTTGCATCTGTAACGGCTTTCACCGCAGCAGCCTCAGCCATATCGTTCAACCTCCACCTCGATCCCTTTCGAATTCGGCATCCCGGTCGCCTGGGTATCCGGGCCGATAAGGGCATTGATCATTCCCCCATAGGCGATAAACACCAAGCCTTGGGGGATATCTCCCTTCTTGAACTTGACCACCGTCGAACCGTATGGTGACTTGACTCTGACCTGATCCCCGTCCTGAAGCAGGAGGGTCTCGATATCTTTGGCGTTCATCTGAAGGGTCGAAATCTCGTCCATGTACTCCTTGGCTTCTTTACCCAGGTGGACCGACCGCCCTTGCTTCGTCGTCCTTCCGGTGATCAAGATAAACCGTTTCTCAGGCACCAGATGCTTGCTCCTATCCATACAATAATTCTATCATAGTACCAATCGCATCAACGTGCTGATCCGGTTCACATGCATGGGCGCGGGCGAGCCGCACCAGTCGATCACAGTGTCTGATCGCGGTGCCCCTCTGGCTCTCGCTCGCCAGGTTGCGTTGCGCCAGCCACTTACGCCGAGAGACGCCTTCTGGCAATCTCCAGGGCTGCATTCTCGTCAAGAACCACGAACTTCTGGGAAGTCCGGATCGTCTCGAGCATCTCCATCTCGACATCGTATTTCAAGACGCCGATCGCGAGCGCCCCGATCCCCCTAATGCCAGGGGAGATCTCCTTCATGTCATCCTCCGGCGAGAGGGCGTAAATGCCGGTAGGAGGCACGGCATTCACGTCGGCCACAAACTTCCCGGGTGGAAGAGACTTCAGGACCGCCTCCGAAATCATTTGTATCCCTGCCTTGCCGGTCGTGAGAATCAGGTCCATATCACGGAGGAGGGGGATCTTCCCCTCATCCGTCGCCATTTGAGCGCCCTTGACGGACCCACCCGTGCGCGCTGAAAGCTCCTGCGCCAGCTTTTCCACGGCGGTCAAGTTCCGGGAACCGATGAGCACTTCACTGCCCAGTCTTGCGCAGAGGGCCCCCACAACTCTCCCAACCGGTCCTGTCCCACCGGGGATCGCCACGCGCCTGCCTTTCAGCCCACCGAATGCCTTGTCCACCTTGGCGACAAGAGCCACGGCGGTCGTGTAGCCTCCCTTTGGATCGATCATCATCGAACACTGAAATGGTGGGAACATGTTCTTGGCGGCCACCTCGCGAATCCGCTCAGCAAAGTCCAGATCGTTTCCGCCGATGAAGATCGCCGTGAACTTGGCGCCCTTCGGGCCCCTGGAGAAGATGATGTCCTGAACCAGGAGCGCTCCCGACTCCTCGGTCACACCCCCGTACGGAATCACAGCGTGGAAGCCTGCATCATACGCCATGTTGACGTCAAATGGACTGGGATGGAGCTCATTCGTCAAGAAATAGAGAAGATATTTTCGTTCCGCTGCCATAGGCCCTCACCAAGACAATCGACACTACGTTGACGGTTACGTTATCGTGAACTGTGAACAGCCCACCCCTGACCCCATACCGCCCCCCACTAGCGACAGAGGGAGGGGAGGAGGCGAGTTTTCGCGGGGCTAGCGTAGGGTAAGCTGAGAAGGTCGAAGGAGCTGATGGGCGAGAAACCGATCAGGCGGCTCACGCACCGCGCCCTGACCTCTCGAATCCCGGCCGCCAACTCCTTCGGTACACCCGATACTGTGTCCGCTGATAGGACTATGCGAAGGGATGCTTGGCCTTGTCCTTCTGCGCCAGAATCTCATCCATAGTAGGATGTTCTGCCAATGCCCTCTTGATCGACTCTTTGGTCGCCCGGTAGTTGAAGTCGTAGATCTTCTTGTTGTCCGTGGCCTCCCAGTGGATGAAGACGCCGACAATCACCACCAGGTCCTCGGCATCCTTCTTCGAGATGACCCCTTCCGAGACACTGTCCACCACGGCCTTCGCCACGGCCGCCTGGGCGGGACCAAACATCTGGACCGCCTGTGTCGCGCCTTTGATGGTCACCTTGTTGAACATCACTGTCGAAGGCTTTGCCGGAATATTCGGCGCCAGCACTGCCAACAAACCGTTGTGTCCAGCCGTTTGCTCGGCAAGGCGATTTGCGAACGCCACGCCGACTGGACCGTTCTTCGGTCCGATTATCAGGTCAATGTGCGCCACCTCGTTCCCATCACCCACCAACGACTCACCGACCATCATCTCGCGCATCAAAGGCTCTCCTTTTCTCTCCTACCGGTTAAGGTTGCTGTCCAGGAAAATTCCTGCCAACGCTTGACCACAAGCACCCCATTTAATTAGTCCAAAAGGGCCCTCGTGTCAACCGATTTCCTGTCACGGAGCGATGAATTCCAATGAATTCTGGTTATGGTTACACCCCTGACGGAAGTGTTGCACAAGCAGCTCACTCCCTGAAGAGGTTGCGAGTGATCTCGACCTCGGTCACCTCCTTTCCAACTTGGCTGCTGATATTGACGTTGATCTGATCCTGAGGCGTTTTGGCGAACAGTATGAGTGTATTCAAAAACTTTTCGGAAACGGTTTTGGACATCTGGACTTTGCTGCCGGTCTTCTGCTTGTAATACTCCACCACCTCGTCATATTGTGCCTTGACCTCAAAACCGACGATCAACCAGTTGGTCCGTTCCCCCTTTCCGGACCGACGAACGATGCTGGAAGCGATAGCCTTCGGGTGAATCGGGAGGCCGATGTCATCCAGAGCGAAGACTTGCGAGGCCAGAAGTGCCACGATGGGCGCCACAATGGCTATTCTCACAACGCTGCGGAGATCGTAGCGCATCAAGAACCCCTTTTCCCTCTAGCTGGCAAGGTATGGGCCGGTCAGGCTCTACAGCTTACTGTCTTCCCCCGGAGAAGTCAATATTTCGGTGAACGTGTTCCCATGCAGGTCGGTGAGCCGACGAGCTGCTCTTTCGTACAAGTTTGCGACGAGGGCTCGCTTGCGCTCGACTCGACTGTGCCCGCCCGAGGATGCCGAAGTCCAGGCCGATCGAGAATACGGACGAGCGCTTCAGGACACGCACCCATCTGACGGCATCACGCCGCCCGGGAATCTTCCTTTCTGGATAGATCCCCCAGCCCGAATCGATGTACCAGGGTGGGGACGACCACCAAATTCAGGAGAGTCGAGGTGATGAGGCCGCCAAGGATCACCCATGCCAAGGGCCGCTGGAGCTCCTTCCCTGCCGGGTTTCCAAACAGGAGCGGCAAGAGGCCCAGAGCAGCCACTGAGGCGGTCATCACGATCGGATTCACCCGCTCCATCGACCCATGCACCACGGCCTCGTGCAGAGTTTTTCCCTCCTCGCGGACCAGCCTCCGGTAGTGGGTCAGCAGGATGATGCCGTTGCGCGCTGCGATCCCGAACAGGGCGATGAATCCGACAAGAGAGGAGACGTTCAGCACTCGCCCGGTCAGAAAGGCAGCGCCAACCCCACCGATGAGGGCCAGCGGGAGGTTGACGAGGACCAAGAGGGCGGCCCTTACAGACCCGAACGCCTGGACCAGGAGCAGGAAGATGCCGCCGAGGGCCAATAGGCCTAACCAGAGCAGCGTCTGTTGGCTTCGGAGCTGGCTTTCATGCTGGCCTCCGTATTCGACAAAGTATCCACTGGGCAGCACGACGCGGCTTGCGATCTTCTTCCGGGCCTCCTCGATGACGCTGGCCAGGTCCCTTCCTGCCACGTTAAATTGCACGATGATCCTCCGGGAGAGATTTTCCCGGTCAATCACATAGGGCCGCTCTTCAAACTCCACGTCCGCCACTTGGCCCAGGGGGATCCTCAGACCGCCTGGGGTATCGACCAGCGCATTCCTTATGGCAGCCACATTGCGCCTCGAGTCGTCATCGAAGCGGACCAGAAGGCCGAAGCTTTTCTGTCCCTCACGGATTTGTGATACTACGGTCCCGTTGAAGGCCGCCTCGATGAATCGCCCGAGGTCTTCCGCGCCCAGACCGTACCGCGCGGCGGCCGAACGATCGATTCGGATCACAAGCTCTGGTACGGCGGCCTGCGCCTCCAGATGCAGATCCACCACCCCATCGATCGCTTCTAGGATCTGCAGAGCCTCCCTACCCTTTTCCCGCAGCACGCGAAGGTGAGGGCCGAAGATCTTGACCGCGACCTGCGCATGCACCCCCGTAAGGACTTCGTCGATTCGCTCACCGATGAACGCGCTGACCGCAAACTTGAGACCCGGAATGTCATGTAAATCCTGCCGGATCACCCGGATCAGCTCGGCGGGGGAACCCGCGCCAAACCTCAGCATGACGTCGAATTCGCTGGCATTGACCGGGAAGGCGTCCTCATCCATTTCGGAGCGGCCTGCCCATTGGCCCACCGAGACCACCTCCGGCCGCTTCAGGAGACGCTGCTGGACCTGGTGGCCCAGACGCATTGTTTCCGCCAGGGAGGTGCCGGGGGGGGCGACCGCGCGAATCACGAGATTCCCTTCGTTCAGCGTCGGGAGGAATTCGCGCCGGAAGAGCGGGATGAGGGCCAGCGTGCCCAAAAAGAGGAGTGACGAAACCCCTATGACCCACCCGTGATGCTCCAGGCTTCGTTCCAGGATTACCCCATACCATCCCCTGATCCTGGCAACTACCGGGGCCTCTTTCCCCTCGTCCGGCGACCTCCTTTCCCTGGCGAGAAGCAGCGAGCAGAGGACGGGTGTTTGGGTAAGCGCAACGAGCAGCGACGCCGAGATAGCGAGGATGTACGCCAACCCCAGAGGCGTGAAGATCCTTCCTTCCGGCCCTGACAGGAAAAAAACAGGGAAGAAGAACAGGGAGACAATGACCGTCGCATAGACGACTGACCCCCTGATCTCCTTGGATGCCCGGTAGATGACAGACAAAGCCGAGTCCGGCGTCGCTTGTCGTCGGTTCTCCCGAAGGCGCTTGAAGATGTTCTCGACATCGATGATGGCGTCATCGACTACCTCCCCTAGGGCGATGGAGAGGCCTCCCAAGGTCATGACGTTGATCCCGATGCCGGTCGCGCGCAACACGACCAACGTGAGGAAGAAAGACATTGGCATCGCCAAAAAGCTGATGATCGATGGCCTGAGGCTAACGAAGAACAGGAATAGGACCCCCAGAACGATGAGGCCGCCCTCCAGGAGGGCTTCGCGCAGGTTCCGCACCGCGGCCTCGATGAAATTGGCCTGGCGGAAAACGGTGTGGTGCATCCGAATCCCCGGAGGGAGCGACCGCTCAAGCTCCTTGAGCGCCTCCTCCACCCTGTAGGTCGTGGCAAGGGTGTCGGCACCGAAGAGCTTGAAGACGGCCCCGATGACCGCCGGCGACCCG
>JBGPUH010000065.1:0-9929 GCA_041491025.1 Methylomirabilis sp. (SeqCode) | reverse complement strand
GAGAAGAACACGAGCGGACGGTAACGGGGAAGCGAGAGCTCCGCGATCGCCAGTTTTGGCCAGCCGACGACTTCACGCATGCCGGCGATGAATCCCGGAAAGAGTTTGTAGGACATCCCGATGATGAAGTTCGTCACCCAGCCGAGCAGTCCGAGAACCCCGTACGCTCCTGCGACACCATTGCCGAGCGCGGTGCCAGGGTCAATCCGGACGAGCATGAGCCCGAGCCCCGCAGACAGCACCAAACACACGACGCCCGCCAGCGCATGCCGCATCGTCCAATCGATCGGCATCCGCCGGTTCCGCACAAGACTGCCGAGCACCAGGACATACGCAAGGAGAGCCAGCATGATGGCGACGCTCCAGACGCCGGCCCCTCCGATCCCGCCGAGCAGCGCAATCCCGAGGCCGCCCACAGCGATGGCAAGCGAATAGAGTTGCCACATCGCCGCGCGCGGCAGCTCGACTTCGGGCAACAGAAATGCCGGAACCATCCGATACGAGACGGCGCAGATCATGAGGCTCACCCACCCCAGCGCCGCGAGATGAGCATGGGCGGCGAGGTTCGTGAGCACATTGCCGTGCAGGAAACCGAAGGTCTTGTCCAGTGCGAGGAGCAGGCCGAGGACGGCAGCGACCAGCAGGTACAGGAGCGCCAGGAGCATCCCGGTTTCGGCCACACCCCGGCCTCTGGCAGGAGCGAGGCAGGGAAGCATATTCACTGCGAAGAGGACAACACTCAGCACGACGACACCCGCAGCAAGCCATGTGGCGACCCAGCGTCCAATGGCAAAGTGGACGATCATGCCCATGACACCGACGACGAAGAGCCCGAGCTGCAGGAGCGCCAGGCGCGGAAACCGAAGCGGCCGCTTGGTCAGGGCTGGAACATAGCGATACATCACCCCCATGATCGCAGACGTAATCCACCCCAGCGTCATCGCGTGGGTCAAGGCCAGGAGCACAGGCTGATAGAAAAATTCCACGAGATCGCCCACTACCCACGGAGCCGAGGCAACAGCAAGTCCAAAGAAGGCCACCGCGACGGTAAAGAAATGCATGGGCAGCCGCGCGATACGGACACGGTCGTGAGAGGAGATGCTTCCTCCCGTCCCAACGGTCTGCTTTGCCGGCCCTACGTTCCCCCTGTTCATTCGACTCAGGTTCTCCCGCGATCCCTCAGATCGGTTCAAGACAATAGGAGATTCCCTCTCTGACCGTCCCCTGATGAGTCTACAGAGCTTCTCGACGAGACAGGCCCCTGCCCTGCTTCACCGAGAGCGCCGTGTTCACCAGGAAAAGGAGAACGGCCGACACATTAAGCAGCCCTCCCCATAGCCGCCCAGGCCACCACATGGCCAGATCGCCCACAACCCGAATCGCCAGCGAAAGGTGCAGGACGGCAAGATGGGCATAGAAGGCCGGTCGAAAAGGCATGGGCATCCCCAGTACGGCGGGGAAGATGATCGGCGCGTGCCCAACAATCATGGAGAGAACAAACCCCAGGAAGATGGCGTGCAGGACCGCATCATAGTATGGCCCCGCCACGACCCCGCCCAGGCGCAACCACAGCAGCCCCCCGATCCCGAGCCAGACATACCCTGAGAGCAGACTCACGGCGACAAATCGGGTCAGTCCTGCCTTCCGCACCGCCCGTCGGGCGATGTCGTGGCGCAGAAGCCAGACAGTCAAGGCGAGCAGGCCCAGCCCGCTCAGGCGCGCCCCACCGTCGAACGCCACTCTGGTGAGGAGGAGTCCCGCGGACAAGAGGCCGATGGCGGCAAGAAAGGTCACCTGATTGGCTCGAGACACTGGAACAAAGCGGCTCAGTTCCAGCCGCTCACCGGCAATGGTCAGCACCAGAAAACCCGCCCACCAGGGTACAACACTGAAAATCGGGTACCCGGCGAGCCAAAGGCTGTTTCCGACCAGCCACGCCAGCGCCCCGAGCCCGATGACCACCGTGAAGATGGCCGGTTGGCTCCGGACGATCTGAAAAAAAATGGCCACCAGGCCCAGGCTGCCTAAGACCATTAACAGCGGTCCGACCAAGCCCGGTACGCCCGCGATCAGAGCCAAGGTGCCCAATCCGGTCAGGAGGGGTGCGCCGTAGGTCCAGCTCTGTCCGAGAGCCACTGCCCGTTCCAGGCTGATGAGGGTGCCCAGGAACCCAGAGATCATCAGGGGACCATGCGCGGCGGCCAGGGTAGGACGGATGATCGGCCAATTCCAGCCCAGGCGCAAAAGCCCTCCCCACATCGCGGCCAGCAGGCCGACCATCCCCAGCGCCATCAGAGGAAACCGGAGAGGACTTCGGGATACCATCGTTCGTTGATCCCCGCCCTGCACTACCAAGCCCTTGGGTGGGCACGCCACACCCTCTCTTGCGGTCCCGAGCAGGGCTCTGAGAAAGGGGTCTGACTCTTCGTGAGGGACGGTGTGAAGAGCCGGGTGAGGAGCCGTTCAAGACGAGAGGGTGTCAATGCGGAGCAGAGGGGGACACGACTGAGAAGGCAAGGGCTGAAGCGGCTCTTGCTCATATATGACTGGTTCGGATGGGCGCTTACTCTTCGATGGCCTTTTGTCTCCGTTGCAGATAGGCGTTCCGGACCGCACTGTAGAGATCGACGGTGTTCTCTTCAACGCTATTGAAGAATTCGAGATTTCGCGACCGGTCGTTCACAATTTCCCCGCCTCTCTTACCGAAGGAGGCAGCAAGTGGGATGAAGTAATTCAACGGATCAAGCGCCACATCGACGGCGTACCCAATCCCGTCGCGAACCGTCAGCGGGGGCAAGATGGGCAAGATCAAATACGGGCCTGGTCCCACCCCGTAGAAGCCCAAGGTCTGGCCCGTATCCTCGTCGTACTTGTCGGGCCCGCCATCCTTCGCAATATCGAAGAACCCCGCGATGCCGAACGTCGTGTTGATAAAGAAGCGAACCAACTCCAGGCCGGCTCGTTTGAATTTGGCCTGGAGGAGATTGTTCACCACACGGCGAGGCATGCCGAGGTTATCGAAGGCGTTGGCGAGGCTTGTTTGCATCCAGTCTGGCACGACCGTGTCCCATGCGGTCGCCACCGGTTTCAGGACAAGACGGTCGACCACATCATGGTTAAACGAGAACATCGTTTCATTGTACGGCTCCCACGGATCGTATTCCGCCATTTCCTCTTCCTCTTTATCAGTCTGCGTTGAGAATTGCATACGTTCCGCAGGGGCCTCACCGGTCGATTGAACCCCCTCCAGACTGATCTCCTCCTCTTTTGCGACGCCGATGGGCACGGGCTGGAGCGGCTCCGCTGGGGCAGGCGGCAGTCCCGCAACGGAGGCGTCCCCTTCCGCGACTATGCCAGCCTGGCGAACATTGATCGATGAATCGACTACTTCGGCGATTGAACTGGTCGCGCCGACAAGGCCGGCGATGACAACCGCGACCACAACAGCCATCATGCACCACAGTGATTCACTGGACCTGCGTGGCACCTTATGCCTCCTTTTCCCGGTCAAAGGCGATACCCACGATTGGTTAGCAAGAAACACTTCGCCAACTTGTCACCGGCATTGGCCGCACGGCCTTCGCCTTTTCGCCAATCTGATCCAGAACCGGACGGCCCCCAATTTTGAATTGAATCGCCCCCAGTTGTCAAGATTTCTGTTCAATCCACACATGGGGCAGACCATCTCTATCACGGAATTGCCTTTCTGTCTCGCAAAAAGCTGCGACCGCATCAGCGTACTAGTACTTGATTGCGAAAGTTAGCGCACATACATTGTCATACCCGCGAAAGCGGGTATCCAGCAAGATCAATGGATTCCCGCTTAAGGACTCCGGGAATGACGTTACGTGTATTATGGCAATCAAGTACTAGACGTGGTGCTCACCACACACTGGGATGCGTCACTTCTTGTGGCTGATGCGGTAGATCGCACCTGCTTCATCATCCGAAACGAGCATGCCGCCATCGGGCATGACGAGGAGGTCCACAGGGCGTCCCCACGCGCGGCTGCCTTGCAGCCAGCCTTCGGCGAAGACCTCATACCTCAGCGGGCGGTGGTTTTCGAGTCGCACGAGCGTCACGCGGTAACCAATCGGCGCACTGCGATTCCATGATCCATGCTCCGCGATGAAAATCTGGTTGCGATACTCGCCCGGAAACATCTTCCCCGTATAAAAGCGCATGCCAAGCGCCGCCACATGCGGACCCAACTCGATCGCCGGTGGGATGAACTCCTCGCACGTTCGCGTCTTCCCGAACTCCGGGTCGGAAATCTTTTTCCCGTGGCAATAGGGGAAGCCAAAGTGCAGTCCCTGCTTTGGCGCATGATTCAATTCGTCGGGTGGCAGATCATCACCCAGCCGGTCTCGCCCGTTATCCGTGAACCAGAGCTCATGGGTCTTGGGATCCCAATCAAACCCCACGGTGTTGCGAACGCCGCGGGCGAAGATCTCCAATCGGGTGCCGTCCGGCTTCATCCGGGTAATCGAGGCATAGCGTTCATCCTCCCCCTCGCAGACATTACACGGCGCCCCGACTGGCACGTAGAGCAGCCCATCCGGCCCGAAGCGAATGAACTTCCATCCATGATGCCGATCCCGGGGAAAGCTCTCGTTGAGCACGACAGGCTTCGGCGGATCCTTCAGGTGGGCTTCGATATTGTCGTATCGCAGGATGCGATTCACTTCGGCCACGTACAGCGCGCCATCGCGGAACGCGACGCCATTTGGCATATTCAAGCCCCTCGCGAGGGTGATAACCTCGTCGGCTTTATGGTCATGATCGCGGTCCACGATGGCATAGACATCCCCTGCGGTCCTCGTTCCCACGAACAGGGTTCCGCTGGGGCTGAGAGCCATAGAACGCGCATTGGGCACATTGCTCGCATAGATGGCAATTTCAAACCCGGGCGGCAGTGTGATCTGATCGAGCGGCAGCCCCTGACCGCCGTTCGCTCCACCGCACACAAGGGTGACCACCAACAAGAGCAGCAAGGAAGCACGGGCCGGGGGGGTCCTTCTATGCTGCCTGACCATTTGCGGGGTGCCCAGCGCGTTCATCGATGAAGCAACCCCCCCGTCAGGGGATCAATAACACCTTGCCTTTGGTTTTTCGCCCTTCGAGGTAGCGATGAGCCTCCGCGGCCTCTTTCAGGGGGAAGGTCTTGTCGATCCGCACATGAAGCTCACCGGCGGTGATCCACGTGAACAGGTCGCCGGCCCGCTTCAACAGTTCCGCCCGATCTCGCATGTGATGCGCGAGGGTAGGGCGAGTCAGGAATACTGAACCCTTGGCGCTGAGAACCTGTGGATTCAGCGGCGGCACCGGCCCGCTGGCTTGGCCGTATAGAACCATGTAGCCTCGAGGTGTGAGACAATTCAGGCTCTTGTCGAAGGTCGTCTGCCCGACGGAGTCGTACACAACGTTCACCCCTTTGCCATTGGTCAGGCGCCTGGTCTCCGCTTCAAAGTCAATCTGCGTATAGAGGATGACCTCAGCCGCACCGGCTTCCCTGGCCAATCGCGCCTTCTCCTCTGTCGAGACGGTCCCGATGACCCGGCCTCCCCGCCTCTTCGCTAACTGGACCAGCAGCAAGCCGACGCCACCTGCCGCCGCGTGAACCAACGCCGTGTCGCCCGGCTGGATCGGGTAGGTGCTATGAGTAAGGTAGTGCGCTGTCATCCCCTGAAGCATCACTGCAGCCGCCTGCCGGGTGTCCAGAGCGTTGGGAATCGGCACCAGCATCCAGGCCGGGACGATCGCATACTGGCCATAGGAGCCCACGTGTCCAGCGTAGGCGACGCGGTCTCCCCGCCGGACGTCTGAAACCCCAGGGCCGACCGCATCGACCTCCCCGGCAGCTTCCCTGCCGGGGATCATGGGGAGCGGGCCAGGGTATTGGCCCGTTCGCTGGTAGATATCGACATAGTTGACCCCAACTGCGTCGATCTTGACCCGCGCCTCGCCAACACCGGGGTCGGGAAGCGACACCTCATCGTAGCGAAGAACTTCGGGGCCACCAAACTCATGCTGTCGAATGACGCGCATACAGTTCCCTCCCTTTCGGTCTCACGCCCTCGTCACGTATACGTCAGCGTGACAGAATCCACCGGCATCATGCCTTACCCGGCTCTTTCATAAATCAGTGGGATCGAGGAACAAGGGTCGGCCCCCCAGCCTCACCTGTGTGCGGACGGAACGGGCGAAAAGCTGGATGCCGAGCTCGAACCGCTCGAATTGCCTGATCGCTGCGAACGCCTGATCTTCTGGATCATACGGAATGATGAGGACCGGGACGATCGGACCTCGCCGGCGCTCGGCCAGGAGCCGTGCGGCTTCCTTGATCGCTTCGGCCAACAGCTCAGGTGTCTGAAAAGCCAGCGGCAGGAGGAAATTCGGGGCGATCTCCCCTGCCTGAAACAGCCAGGGGTGCTCAGCCCGTTCCCTCGGGCTTCTTTGCTGGATCCGCATCCTGATGATCGAGGAGTAGTCCCAGAGGCCGAAGCACGCCGTGAGTTCCCCCCCGACGTCCAGGCCATAGCAGGTTCGGAGAGCAAGGCCTGGCGACCTTGTGAGCAACCCGTGCAACGCGGCGACATCGGAAGGCGGAAAAAGGTCATGGCCAGGAAACGCGCTCCGAAACAAGAGGGCAGTCCGATCGAGATCCTGCTCCTCAAGGGACCGCCACCGCCCGGCTCCTCCCGCCTCGCCGGCCGGGAGGATCGCAAGGACGCACCGTCTCACCGCCCGAGCGCCACGTTTTGCCACAAGGCCCAGGGACGGGACGTTCCCTTCCAACACTAAGGAGAAGGTGAAGTCGGCTTCCCTCTGCTTGACCAGCTCTATCAATGCATCTCCGATGGCTGAGGCCACCCCCAACCGACGGAAGGCCGGATCCACACGCAGGTCATAGAAATACGCCGCCTTCAGAAGCTCACCCCCCACCCGGAGGGGCTTCAGTGCCGCCCCTCCCACGCCAAGTATGGTGTTGCCGGCCTCGGCGACAAGAAGCTGAGGCTGTTCATATGGCTTGGATCGAGCGAAAAAATCGTGGGAACGGACGAAGGTCATGATGGTCGCTTCGCCCATCGTGCACCGGCGATCCAGCTCAACGAGCGCCTCGTTATCGCTCTCGCGCGCCTGTCGAACCATGAAATGCACTCTTGTCACCTTCCCACCCCCGAGTCGCCAGCCATGACGAAGCAAGGCGACCAAGTATATTCGCCTTAATCTGCGGGCGGCCTCGTCAAGCTGGTTGCCGACTGGAGTCCTGAAGCCACTTCCGGAATGATGCCCTTTCGTGCATAAATCGGGCGAACCATTTCCCGTAATGCAGGAAGTGCTCTGGCAAACACCAGCGAACCTGAAATGCAGCACACTCCGCCCAGCAACAACGTCGCTGGGGCACCGATCCGACTGGCGAGTCCACCAGCCAGCAAACTGCCAAATGGGGCCGCGCCGGCAAAGGCCATCGTGAATAGGCTCATCACCCGCCCGCGTTTGTCGTCATCCACAATGGTCTGCAAGACGGTGTTACTCGCTGCGAACTGGAGCACCATTCCAAACCCGGTTAACAGCATGAACAGCAGGGACATCCACAAGACGCGGGAGACAGAAAACGCGAGAAGGCTGATACCAAAAAGACCTGCCGACACTGCGATCACATTCCCTAACCCGCGGACACTCCTTCTCGATGCGAGATAGATCGTCCCCCCTAACGCCCCGATCCCCGAAGCTCCCACCAGAAAGCCGAGCGTGTGAGCGCCGCCATGAAGGACGTCCTTGGCAAAGACTGGCATGAGGATTGTGTACGGCATGGCCACCAAGCTGACCAATCCAAGCAGGAGCAGAATGGACCGAATCGGCGCGAATCCAAGTGCGTAAGAAAACGCCTCTCTCAACTCTTGCATGACATGAGCGCGTTGACCGTGCTTGGGTCTTGGCGTCATCCTCATCGCCGACAAGGCTGCAATGACCGCGCCATAACTGATACCGTTCAGAAGAAAACACATCCCCTCACCCAGGGTGGCGATCAGGACGCCTGCGATCGAGGGGCCCACCAATCGGGCAGCATTGAACATCGTGGAGTTCAAGGCGATAGCATTTCCCAAATCTTCCCTTCGTTCAATCATGTCCACGATGAACGCCTGACGTACCGGCATGTCAACCGCGTTCACAAGACCCAGCAATATACTGAGGGCGATGATCTGCCACACGGTGACGGCGCCCGTCAACACGAGAAGCGCGAAAATCAATGCCTGTATCATAGCCAGGGTTTGGGTCACGATGATCATCCGATGACGATTCATTCTGTCGGCAAAGACCCCGGCAAAGGGGGCCAACAGAAACGTGGGAATCTGGCCGGCGAATCCTACCACGCCTAAGACGAACGCTGAATTCGTCATGTGATAGACCAACCAACTTGCGGCAATTTGCTGCATCCAGGTTCCAATCAAGGAGATGCTTTGTCCCCCGAAGAAAAGGCGGTAATTCCTGGAATGCAACGCCCGAAAAATCATTCCCACCCCTCTTGCATTCTCACAAACAATTCGTCAAGGATTCGATCGAAGAAGCCCCCATGTCCCAACCCTCAGTTCGTCCTCGCACGGACTGCGGCCGAAAGCGTCAGCCGATGGAGGCCGACCAGACCCGACTGATCGATTCCGGCGCCCAGGTATCCTCCGGCAAGCACGAAAGCGATGGGGATCCGCCGCCGGCGAGACCAGTCGAAGACGAGCCGTTCGCGCTCCCCGAGGATCGCCCGATTGATCGCGCGCAGCCCCCCTATATCGCACCCCTCGAAGGGGTCCATTCCCGCGTTGTACAGACACAGGTCGAACCGGGGGGCGCCGACCTCGAGCTCCTGCAAACGCGACTCGACAGTCGGAAGATATCGCGACGCGTCCCGGACAAGGTCCAGCGTCGTGCGCTCAGTGGCCGCGTAGCTGTCAAAGGGCGACACGGCGACGTCAAGCTGCCAGACGGAAGGGTCCTCCGCCACCAGGGAGTGCGTGCCGCCCCCGCAATGCGCGTCGAGATCCAGGATCAGGATAGAACGTGCCCCGGCGGCGTGGGCCGCGTGAACGGCCAGCGCGAGGCCGTTGAACGTGCAGAAGCCGGCTCCGTGGCCACGCCTCGCATGGTGCAGCCCACTCGACAGCGAACCCGCGACCCCGTCCGCGACGGCGGCGAGAGCCGCCGCGACCGCCCCACCATTCGACGCGCAGACCATGGACCACAGGGATGGGTCCCAGGGAAAACCTTGCGATTCCGCCAGGGCGAGGGCCTCTCCTGTCCGGATAGCCGTGACGTACGACGGGTCGTGCACCTCGCAGAGCTGCGACTCGGTAAGCGGGTCGGGGGCGAGCAGCTCGATCTCGGCCATCGGCTCGCGGCGCAGCGAGTCCACGATCCACTTCGACTTGCGCGTCGTTTCGAAGGCGTGCCCACTGCTGACGTAGTCAGGACTGTAGAAGATTCTTATCGCGCCCATCTTTCTGAGTATAGCGATTCCAAACTACGAATCCAGTCAAATGTCAGATATTCGAAAGTCCCCCCAATAGCGTTTCATACCCATGGGGGCGCCGCAGGCGCATGAGGTATTGAGTGGAGCTACATCCTTCGCTCGTCATCGCAAGGCCGACCCAGTCACCCAAGCGCTCACGTGACCGGGCCTCTGTGCGGCGAGGCTTGGAGCACGTGGTATGATCGGTGTTGCGTGAGCAGAGCAGCGACTGTGCTGCTCTCCGCCCAGGGCGAGAAAGGAGTCAGCCATGACGACGAAGAAAATGAAGGCGATCGGGTTCTTTGAATACGGCAAGCCGGATGTCCTTCGATTTGTCGAGGTGCCGCCGCCGTTGCCCAGGCCGCGCGACGTGATTGTCCGAGTGAAAGCAGTCTCGGTCAATCCTGTCGATGCGAAAGTGCGG
>JBGPUH010000064.1:0-9941 GCA_041491025.1 Methylomirabilis sp. (SeqCode) | reverse complement strand
CTGAACCTTGGGCGTGGAGAAGAGCAGCCTGCCTTCGACCGATTCGATTATCGTCAGAAGTTTCAGTACTACGCCTTCTTCATCGCCAGCGCCACCATGATCCTGAGCGGGCTGGGCCTCTGGTTCGCCACTGCGGCCATGGCCGTAATGCCCAAGTGGATATTCGACCTGCTGGCGGTTTTGCACGGCCAGGAAAGCGTCGTAATCTTTCTCCTGTTGTTTGTGTGGCATCTGTATGATGTCCATCTGCGCCCTAAGGTGTTCCCTATGGACTGGTCCTGGATCACCGGACGGATCAGCATCTCGGCCCTCAAGGAACGGCACCGAGCGGAATACGAGCGGCTCCGCCAGGCAGGGGACATTGATGGTGGCGAGTAGGCTGGTCCATTGGATCAAGTGGCTGACTGGCCTCTTTGGGCCCACAAGGTGGAGCCCTTCGTCGTGCCCCTCGTGGCTCCTTGCCATCCTGATGGGGCCTCTCCTCGTGCTCCTCATCCCGGGCGGCGCCGAGGCACTCAAGAAATGCACGACCTGCCACAGGAAGCCAACCCTCTCCAAGAGGCTTCCCAGCGGCCGGGTGATCTCCCTGTTCGTGGACGAGGAGCTGCTCAAGGAGTCGGTTCACGCCAAGCACAGTTGTAGCGACTGTCATAGCGACATCAGAGCTATTCCCCACAAGGGTGAGATCAAGCGGGTGAGCTGCATCCGCTGCCACTTCAAGGGAAATGTCGTGGGCGCCCCGCAGAAGGACATCAATCTCGAGTTCGCCAAGAGCGTTCACGGCGTGGCCGCCGCCGCGGGCAATGCCAAGGCGCCGGTCTGCCAGGACTGCCACGGCACCCACAACATCCTCTCCCCCAAGGACCCTGACTCCCAGATGAATAAGGCCAACATCCCCGAGACCTGCGGGCGCTGTCATCTGGAGGTCTTCAGCGACTATCGCGAGAGTGTCCACTGGGCGGCGTTCGAACACGAGAAGGAGGACTCGGCCGTGTGCACCGACTGCCACGGCGAACACACGATCCGTGCCCACGAGAACCCGGAGTCCTCCACCTACATGACTCGGGTGCCCGAAACCTGCTCCCGATGCCATTCGTCCGTCGCCGTGGTCGGGAAGTACGGGATCAAGACGGAGCAGGTGGCCACTTACGGACGCAGTTATCACGGCATCGCCATCAAGTTCGGCGGCAAGACCGTGGCCAATTGCGCGAGTTGCCACGGGGTGCATGACATCCTGCCCTCGTCCGATCCCAGATCAGCGGTGCACATCGACAACATCCCAAAGACGTGCGGGAAATGCCACACCGGGGCCAACGCGAACTACGCCAAAGGGAAGATCCATGTGGACCCCACGAAGAGGGAGGCGGGCACGGTCTATTGGATCAGCCTCCTCTTCAAGTGGCTCACCATCTCGGTGATGATGGCCCTCGTCGGCCACATCGGCTTGGACCTCTTCCGTCGCTTCCGGCGACGCGGAGCGGCGCATTAGCCATGGACGAAGAGCAGAGGAATCGACAGGTTGCGCAGGAGGGGGTCGAGGCCGGCCTCCGCGAATCGTTGAAACGGGAACTGGAAGGCGAGATCCGGCAGGTGGTGGAGGCGGAATTGCGGGAGGAGCTGAGCCGGGAGCTGCGGGATCGGCTGGTGGCTCGCGTGAAGGCCGAGCTGGCCGAAGAGATCAGGGCCCGGATCGCCCGAGTCAAGGCGGAGCTCGAAGCGGAGATCCTGGGCCGGGCCGTGCCTTCTCCCCCGCTCCGGGAATTCGAGCGGTTCAGTGGGAACTTTCGGGTCCAGCACATGGTGCTCATGGTGAGCTGCATCATCCTCATCATCACCGGCCTCCCGCTGAAGTTTCACGAGGCGCGAGTCTCACAGATCTTCTTCGACCTCATCGGTGGCGTCCAGATGAGCACGCTGATCCACAGGATCGGCGCGGTGGGCCTCATTAGCGTGGGTGCCTATCACCTGCTTTACCTAATTGCGTCCCGAGAGGGGCGGCGGAACTTCTGGGCGCTGCTGCCGCGCCCCAAGGATGCCACCGACCTCTTCCAGATGCTCCGTTATTTCCTGGGCCGTACTGACCAGAAGCCGCGCTTCGGCCGCTTCAGCTATGTGGAGAAGTTCGACTACTGGGCCGTGTACTGGGGCATGTTGATCATGATCGGCTCTGGCCTGTTGCTATGGTTCCTGGAGACCTCCCTGCGGTTCCTGCCCAAGTTCGCCGCCGACATCGCCCGCGAGGCCCACAGCGACGAGGGCCTGCTGGCCACCCTTGCCATCATCATCTGGCACTTCTATAACGTTCATCTGAACCCCGAGCACTTCCCCATGAACTGGACCTTCTGGACCGGGATGATTGGTGAGGAAGAGATGCGCCGGCACCACCCACTGGAGTACGAGGAGCTGATGGCATCCCGGGTGGCCCGCCCGCCCGCCGTCGCGGGTCTTGCGGCGGCCGGGCAGTCGGCGGCGGACCCCCCGTTGCCCTCGCCTTCTGACGATAGGGCGCAGCGGGCGCTTGGTGAGAAGTCGCCCTGAGCTAGGGGCCTGAATGGCGTGACCTTCAGAGGAGAGGATGGGAGCATTCCTTCGCGATCTGTGGGAGCTGTTGCGGAAGCACGTGAGGGTGCTGGCCGCCCTGGGGGTGGTTCTCGTGGCCGTGCTGCTGGCCCTAAATTTCGCCGTCTCCAAGGCGGCGGAGCACTCCGCCCTTTGTGCCAGTTGCCACTACATGGCCCCCTATGTGGAGCAGTGGAAGACCTCGGGTCACGCCGCCGTGGCCTGCGTCCGCTGCCACCCGTACGGGTCCATGGCCGTGGCCGCCTCGACGATCCGCTACCTGAGCGGGGCCTACAATCCCCGACCCCGGGCCGAGGTGGCTGACCGAAGCTGCCTGGCGAGCGGGTGCCACGAGCAGCGCCTCCTCAAGGCCCAGGAGACCTTTCGGGGCGGGATCAGGTTCGATCACCAGGTCCACCTGAAGACATTGCCCCGGGGTATCCAGCTCCAGTGCACGAGCTGTCACAACCAGATCGTGCAGAAGGGGCATGTGGCGGTGACCGAGCAGGTCTGCTACGTCTGCCACTTCAAGGGCGCAGGACGCGGCGAAGCGGTCACCGGGTGCGAGACCTGTCACGGGAGCCCGAAGAAGATCGTGGAACACGCCGGCTTCTCCTTCAGTCACCAGTCCTACCTGAAGCTAGGGGTCGCCTGCAGTCAGTGCCACGTCCAGGTGGTCACGGGCGACGCAGGGGTCACCAAGGAGCGTTGTGCCACCTGCCACATCGGCCGAGAGGAACGGATCAAGGATGTTGAGTTCCTCCACGACAAGCACATCGTCCGACACAAGGTGGACTGCCAGGAGTGCCATGGGTCCATCCGCCACGGCAAGATCCAACTGGTGGAGCCCCTTGAGGTGCGCTGCGAGAGTTGCCACATTCGGCAGCACAGTCTGCGGAAGCTCATGTACATCGGGACGGGCGCGAAGCTCACCCCGGACCTGCCCAGCCGAATGTTCGCCGCCCAGGTGAGCTGCACGGGTTGTCACATCCACGTGACAGAGAAAGGCGCAGTCCTGTCCCATGAGGCGCGGACCACGGCCCAGCGGGAGGCCTGCGCCACCTGCCATAGCGAGGGCTATGACAAGATGTACGACGACTGGAAGGCCGTCATGGCCAAGCTGCTGAAGGCCTATGTCAGCTTCCTGACAGAGGCGGAGAAGCAGGTGGCGGGAAGGCCCCTCCCCAAGAAGCACGCCACCGCCCTGAAGGACGCCAAGGAAGCCTACCTGTTTGTGAAGGAGGGTCGGGGGGAGCACAATGTGGAGTATGCGGTCAAGCTGCTCCAGGCGGGCGCCGCCCGTGTGGATGCGCTGCTTCTGAGCCTCGACCCCAAGGCCAAGCCCATCCCTCGCGATGAGCTGATAGCGCAGAAGGACGCCTACTGCTTCCCTCTGTGCCACCAGCGGTTGCCCTTCAAGGAGGATGTGACGCTGGACGGCAAGGAACTCCCGCATCAAGCGCACGTGGACTCCGGCGCCGGGTGTGGCGTCTGCCACTCGATTAGCAAGCACAAGATGCTGGCCGTGGATAGGCACGCTTGTCAGGAGTGCCACCCTTCCGACTCTTGAGGCCGGATAGAGGCGTCCGATCTCTTGATCCTTCAGGTCGTGAGTGATGATGGTTGCGACCTCTCGGAGGGGATGATAGGATGCCGTGATCGGGTTACTTCTGTCCCATATGCCCTGCCCGGAGTAAGGTAGGAGAGCGATGCAATCCGTACCGAAGTCATTCCAGAATGCTTGGGGTGCGCTGAAGGCCGGAACCCTCATCATCGCGCTGATCGGCCTCGGCGTGCTCCTCAGCTCCCTGTTTGGGCTGTACAAACTGAGCTCGAGTCCGCTCCTCTGCAACTCCTGCCACATCATGAAACCCTACGTCCAGGCCTGGAAGACCTCCAAGCACAACAACGTCCCTTGCGTTGATTGCCACTATCCCCCTGAGCTTCGCGGGACACTCTGGGTCAAGTACCAGGCCCTGGCCCAAGTGGCGAAATGGGCAACCCAGACCTATAGCTCAAAGCCCTTCGCCGAGGTGGAGGACGCGAGCTGCCTTCGTTCGGGTTGCCATGAGACCCGGCTGCTCGAAGGCAAGGTTGCCTTCAAACGAGAGATCATCTTTGATCACGCCCCCCATCTGAAAGGAGTGCGCAGAGGGCGGCAGCTCCGGTGTACGAGTTGCCACTCGCAGATCGTGGTGGGGAGTCACATCGAGGTCACTACGACCACCTGTTTCCTCTGCCACTTCAAGGGGATGAAGACCCCGCGGGAGTTTCACCCGCTTGGTGGCTGCCCACTTTGCCACACCCCGCCCAAGGGGGATATCCATCTGGGCAGCGTCACCTTCAACCATGAGTCGCTGGTCAAACGTGGAGTCTCGTGCGAGAAGTGCCACCTCAATGTGGTTGAGGGCAACGGGGAGGCCCCCAAAGAGCGCTGCTACACCTGTCACAACCAGCCGGAGAAGCTCGAGAAGTACGCCGATTTGGCGTTCATCCATGATTTCCACGTGGCCAGGCACAACATCGAGTGCACCCGATGCCACAGCGAGATAAAGCACAAGCTCCCGCCCCCCATTGGGTTGACTGTGAGCTGGCTCCTGGAGTGGCTATCTGAGCCTACCAGCGCCGAAGCGGCAGACCGGATTGCACAAGCTCAACCGAGGGGCCTTGGGCAGCCGCCCGCAGAGAAAATGCCGGAGGCTCATCCCCCTCCCACCAGAGGAAAGCGCGAGCTCGAATGCAAGATCTGCCATCAGGCCACCCACCGTGGGGTTCTCCAGATGTACATGGGCATGGGAGGGAAGGGGACGCCGATGATCCCCAGCCACATGCTGCAGGTGAGGGTGGAGTGTGTGGCCTGCCATGTGGAGCCAGAGCGGGAAAGCACAGAGGCCGCAATCGTCGGGCAGACGTTCCGGCCATCGGAAAGTGCCTGTCTGGAGTGCCACGGCGGGCAGTACAAGGGGATGCTGGACAACTGGTCCAAGACCATCGAGAGCATGACGACTGCGGTCAAGGGCAAGCTCGTGCCGGTGGAGCAGGCCCTGACGGCGACTCCGCAGAATCACCCCCAGTTGGCGAGGGCCAGGAAGTTGGTCGCCGACGCGAGCCAGAATGTGAACTTCGTCAAGCAAGGCAAGGGGGTTCATAACGTCTTCTTCGCCGCGGACCTTCTGAAAGTCGCCAATAGCTACCTGGACGAGTCTATGGTGGCCATAGGGAAGCCGCCCGCGAAGAGTTCAGAGGAGACCCTCGTCCGAGGCGGCTATTGCGCCGTTCTGTGCCACAGGCAGGCGGGGGTGGAGGCTCCGGAGGAGGTGAAGTTTGGAGGCGAGACGATCCCTCACGTTCGCCATGTGACCGACTTCGGGGTCACGTGCACGGCCTGCCACTCTGCCGAGCAGCACCAGGAAGTTACCGCGACCAGGGATTCTTGCCTTACCTGCCATCACAAGGCTGGAAACAAGAACGAACGCTGCCTTGCCTGCCACAAGATTCAAGAAGCATTCTTCACCGGTACCGTCGAGGTAGAGGGGGTTGAGCCGACACCGGGCAACCACGCGGAGCTGACGGACTGCGTCGGATGCCACAATGTCCAGGTCAAGCATTCGCGCCAGGCCGTGACGAAGCAGTGCCTGGAGTGCCATGACGAGACTTACCTGAAGCCGCTGCAGGACTGGGTGAAGGGGATCGAGCGAGGCCTGAAGGAGGTCAGAGGCCTGGTGAAGAAGGGTGAAGCTGGCCTTCGCCGGGCGCGGAAGCATCCGAAGGCGCCTGAGGCGCGCAAGCTGCTCGATGAGGCGAAGGACGACGCCGACCTAGTCGCAAGGGCAGGAGGGGTTCATAATCCCGAGTTAGCAAAGGCGATCTTGGCGAAGGCCAAGAAAGCCGCCGATCAGGCCGTCAGCCTTGTCTCCCGCTAGGCTCGTGCAGGCTCTAGGATCGGACAAGGGGCGGTGTTAGTCTCGATGCCAGATGGGGGGGCGGCCCGTCTATTCGGTGCGGGTTATTCCGGCTCTGCAGGGAGGAGGCTGACACAGATCGCGCCATGACAAGCAAAGAGAACACAGAAAAGAGGGTGAGAGAAACACGGTCTATTGAAAGAGCACACCTTTACCTTTTGTTGGGTGCCACGCTGGCAATTGGCTTTCTCCTCGGGTACTTGGCCTCCGCCTTTGTTCCGCTGGTCCGGCCATCCCTCCCAACGGCCCCTTCGACGTCCACCCCCACTGCAGCCAGACTGTCCCCTTCCGAGATTGATGCAGCCTTGAAAGCAGCCCATGCCTCGCTTGATGCCGGTGACATCCAGGCCGCGTGGGACAAGTATCATCAGATCCTCATGACCGATCCACACCAGGTTGAAGCCCTGACCCATCTCGGGAACATCCTGATGCGAAACAACCAGTTGGACGAGGCCATTCGACTGTACGATCGAGCGCTGGGATTCGACGCGAATTACGCGCACGCCCTCTTCGATAAGGGCCAAGCCCTGAAGGAGAAGGGAGATGCGAAGGGCGCCACCGAGGCCTGGAAACGCTTCCTCACCTTGGTGCCCACGGACTCCGATGACGCAAAGAAGGTCAAAGGCTGGATTGCGGAGCTGAAAGGATCAGGTCGTCCTGCGGAGAAGGGCGCGGCTTCCGGGGATAAGTAGGCCGCCTTAGGCTCAATCTCTGATGGGCAGAAAAATGCACCATTGCACGCTCAGGTCGCACGCCCTGCCCCTCGTCGGAAATAGATCTTCCAGGCGCCGTCGGCTGTCCGCTCAGCCCAGTGCGTGAATCCGTTTTGTACCATGACGCGGTAGAGTGGCAAGGGCTCGAAGCTGTTGATCAGGAGCAGCGTATCACCAGGTTCAAGCTGACTGACGGCTGCCATAATCCTGTCGAACGGCTCTCTTCCTTGACGAATATCTTCACGGACATCGACGGTCACGATCTTATCGCCTGGGGTCTTCATCGAGATCCCCCACCCCCCCCTGATCAGGTCATCGAGCCTTCTCCAGCTTCAGGTGTTGCCAGACAGTGACCGCCTTCCGACCGTCCCTATCTCCTTGCGCGCCGTCCCAGACCGCGAAGGCGACCGGGACGGTGGTGGCGCCGGCCTCGAACTGGGTATCCCGCTCGTTTCCGGTCCGAAGCGCCCGAACCATGACCACGCGCCACTTCCCGTCAGCCCAGATGCCATGGCCTCTAACAGTCTGGTGTTCCGGCGCCTGAGAGGTCAGGGTACCGAGTCCGATGGCGTTCAGATTCTCAACCGGTGTGGACCGGGAAGGCGCGGAGAAGAGATTTCCCGCTCCCCATCCAGCCAGGTAGGTCGGATCGTGAGAGGCGGTGGCCACACGTACCTGGCTTCGATCGCCCTGGGAAGTGCCCCGTAAGAAGGGATACACATCCCAGGCCATGTTGGGATAGCGATCCTGGATATCGCGGAACCGGGCGAGGTCAGCTTCCCAGTCGGCTTTCCAGTGCCAGATATTTACGGGTCCGTTGTGTTCCCCCATGACGTAGGAAGGCTCTCCGGCCGACAATGGGAACTGCACGGCTGCTGCGTCACGGAAATCTTCATGGCGAAGCACCTCTTGATTCATAATCGGATCGTCCCATTCGAGAAAGAAGCCGATCTCCTTCCCGTTATGAAATGAAGCAACTCGGATCGGTCCGGTCTCGTTCGGGCGCAGCCACAGGGTCCGCGTCTGAATCGCAAGCGCTTTTGCCTGCTGCCAGAGAGCGGCAGTAGGGTCGGTCGGCAGAAGCCCTGTCACGAAGCGGGAGAGGATGGTCGTCATCTCTTGAGCAACCGGTGCAGGGGCCGGCTTGCCCGCGAGGGACAGCACGTAGTAACCGAGCGCCCATCGCTCCCGCTCGCCGAGAGAGTCTGCGTAGGAGGGCATCGGGGTCCCGCCGATTCCAGCGGTGAGCGTCCGGTAAATATCCTGGAGCTTCGAGCCCCCTTTCATTCGCCCGGGTATCGTGAAGTCATAGGGGACGATGGGGTAGCTCCACTCGTCTTTCAGCGTCCCGGCAGCCGGGCCATCTCCCCTGCCTGTCGTGCCGTGGCAGTCAAAACAGCCGGCCTCCTTGTAGTAGTCTTTCCCGAGGGCCAGCAGCGCTTGGCTTGGTGGTGGCGGCTTCGGGATCTGGACCTCCGAACCGGCCTTCTCCTCGGTGAACCGGGGAGAAAGACTCTCGACGAAGGCCACCAGGTCCCACCGGTCGGTTTCGGGGAGCGTGCCCCACGAAGGCATTGAGGTCCCTGGGATCCCCTGCGTGATCGTTCGCAGCAAGTCGTTGTCGGTTGGCAGTGTCGTGGTGGAGCGGATCTTGAAGATCCCTCTGGTGAAGTCGCGGGGCTTGGGGAACAGGACAAACTCCGCCGGGCCATTTCCCTTCCCATCGACCCCGTGACAGACGGCGCATTTCTTCTCGTACACCGCCTTGCCCCGGGCGACATCGCCTTTGGCCGGCTTCAGTTGGGCTGTGGCCTCGCCCGGCAACAGTCTGAGGGCACCCAAGCTGCAAGCAAGGGCCACAAACGCGGCAAGGGTGAACCATCGTGGGCGCATTGTTGTCATTGAAGGCCCTCCCTAACGTTCGCCGATAATATCGTCCACACTCTGCCCGCCCTGGCCGCACGAAAAGCTGCACCCCTCAGGGAGGAAGGCGATCGGTTGAAGGGCGGCCTCGTCTGCGGGATGGCATCCCAACCGGGTTTCCTCCGTTGACAGGAAGGTCACCATCAGGATCCCTAGCGACTTGTAGAACCCGCTTCCGGCTGTATTCTGGAGGCGTCTGGCGAAGGAGGGCGCCCAGGGAAGCAGGTGGTCTTGCAGGAATTTCGTCTCCGCCTCCCGGCAGAGCTCAACCTGCTCAGGGCCGTGATGTTCCAGAGCATACGCCTCCTTGAAGCAGAGGAAGTGGAGGAATTCCAGCTCGACGGCAAGGTGATCCGGCCGTTCTTTGGCGTCATCCGAGACGTCAAGGCCGAAGGCCCGGTAAAAGCCGGCGATGTCCGAGAGCTGTTGCGTTTGCTGGAAGAGGTGGCGGCTGCCATAGCGGGTCTCATAGGGCGGGCAGGGAGATGATTCAATGTGGCCAAACACCCGCGGGTGCTCCGACTGTAGATGGGCCAGGTCAAGGCGGGTCGCGCTCGCTCGAAGAGTGGTCAGGACTGGGCGCAGGGCTTCCCTCGACCCCTCTGAAAGCCGCTCAAGTCCTTCCTCTATGAAGGCGAGAGAAGGCTCGTCGAGGCTCGCCACAAGGTCGGCGTCCGGATAGCGGAATGCCCGTGAGAGCCACAGGTAGAGGTCGCTCCGACGTAATGCCACATCGATCTCTGCGCGGTCCGCCGCGCTCTTGAGCGTCATGGTTTCACCTCAT
>JBGPUH010000063.1:0-10054 GCA_041491025.1 Methylomirabilis sp. (SeqCode) | reverse complement strand
GCAAGATCTTTCAAATCCACGGCCGACTCCAGACGGTCAAGCTTCAGGCGCGCGGGGCGTTCAATTCCGGAGAATGCCTTGACCCGTTTCCCGGCGGCGAAGTCTCGGGTGCGCTTGTCCCGATAGCTGACGATCATTAATCATCCTAGCGTGAATTACGCGTTACGTCAAGCGTAATGACCTCGCGAGCGTCAGGATGGCTGGGCTCCGGTGGAATGGCGAGAGTCAGGTCCCGCGATTAATTCGGGACTGTCCCCGAGGCGCTGCGTCCTCCGCGCCCGCGCAGCGTGTCATCAATTGTCGAATGTCTTCGGGCAGCACGGCTTAGGCCGAAGCCTCTTAGGGGGCTAATTTTGAGGGCAAAAAGGGCCGTTTAAGCCTTAAAAACACTCTCTTTTTGAAATTATCCCCCCTCGTTAAACAACTTAGCTTGGTCCGACCCCGTCATGAGGACGGAAGCCTGACCCCCATAATGATCCCCCCCTCGTTAAACAACTTAGCTTGGTCCGGCCCCGTCATGAGGAGACTTGTTGTGTCGAGGGCAGTGGAAGCGTACGATGCGCGACAAAGAGGCCCAAATCGGAAATTCAGGCTCAATTCTTTCGTTGACGATAGGGCACGTTCAAGCGTAGCCTTCGCCCATCGCTTGCTGTCTCATACGGCCCCAGGCTTCGCTCGTCTTTTGCAGAGGAGGGTCAAATGTTTACCCGAGTGTTTACCTTCGTGCTGGCTCTTGGCTTCTTACTCTCTCCTTCGGACGCACAGCAGCCAGCCAAAATCCCGCGAGTTGGCCTCCTGTCGCCTGCAGATCCCATGTCTCCCTTGTTCGAAGCCTTCCGGCAGGGGCTCGCGGATCTCGGCTACGTCGAAGGCAAAAACGTCGTTATCGTGCCCCGATTTGCAAAGGGGCAGTACGATCAGTTTCCCGGGCTCGTTGCCGATCTGGTGCGGGAGAAGGTGGACATTCTCGCCGTGCAGGGCGCGGTTACCGTCCGGGCCGCCAGGAAAGCAGCCCCGGACATCCCCATTGTCTTTGCGGTCGTGGTCGATCCCGTGAAGGACGATCTGGTTACGAACGCGGAGCGGCCGGGCGGGAACATCACCGGTATAACTACCTTCGATTCGCAACAACCACGGAAGCAGCTCGAACTCCTCCGGCAGGTGGTTCCCGGACTTAAACGCGTGGCTCTCTTGGGCGATGCCGGCGTCTCCGATGCCCCAATGCGCGCATGCGACGAGCAGGCGCGCGCCATGGGTCTCGAGACACTGCGGCTCCTGCTGACAGCGCCGAATCCCGACCTGGACGGAGCGTTCGCCACCATGCGGAAGGAGCATGCGGAGGCCTTGCTGGTGCTGGAAGTGCCAGTCACGGGCGCCTACCTTAAGGAAATCGCCCAGCGCGCAGCCGGCAATCGCATCCCATCTCTGGCTTCGCCGAGTCGGCCTGATATGGGGCAACTCCTCGCTTACGGAACAAGCTTTAGTGATGGAATCAGGCGCATGGCGGTCTATGTGGACAAAGTCCTGAAAGGGGCCAAAGCAGGCGATTTACCCGTAGAAACGCTTGCACGCTACAAGCTGATTGTGAACCTGAAAACCGCCCAGGAGATCGGTCTCACCATCCCCCCCGAGGTGCTCCGGAAAGCAGACCGTGTGATCCAGTAGGACCGGTCTTAAGCTTCAGGGTGCCTCTCGAATACGGCCCTTTGCAGAGCAATTGGAATTCTGCACCGAACCACGACACGCATTCATTCGGCCGTAAAGTCGCGTAATCGTAAGCTACGTTCGGCGGATTGACCGAGATGTCCCGTCCGGATAGGTGTCGATAAATCGCCTTCCCACCAGTAATCGGCCCCGGCAGGCTAACTCCCGATTGGTCGGATAACCGGACAAATCCCCTCGGGGCTCCCGATCATGCTACAGGCTCAATCCAGCAGGGAAATCAATCTGAGGCAAGCTTGCCACGAAATCGGAGAGAAAAGTTTGGAAATCGTCCCCTTGGGCTCACCACTCATCCTTTTCATCCCCCAAGCGTTGTTCGCGGCTCTCAAACTGCCCTCAGGGGAGCGATTTTTGGCGATGCCCAGCATCGATGACCAGTTTTGGACGGTTCATCAACAGGGGCTGACAAGCCTGCAGCCGCTCCCCACCATCCTCCCGAGACCTTCCGTTTCCTGGCGTCGACCCTCTCCGGCCATCCGCGATCCCCTTTACAATCCCTATAGAACGCGTTAACTTTCACCCCGTACGCTGCGGTTCAGTTCAACCTGGTTTTATCCACCATGCCCCCACCATTTTATTCCAGTCTTCATCTGCGACGCCGGCATAGTGGATAAAACTGTATACGTTAGAAGGCTTCTACAAGATGCGATACTGTAAACTTCTTCCCATTCTGCTGCCCATCACGTTGCTCGTATCGATGGGGCCGTTGCGCGCGGACGCTCAGGTACCCCCGCCCTCGCAGGACGTACCCGACGCCGACGAGATTGCAGTGATGGCGTCAGTCTTAGAGGCCGCGTATGCGCATGCCGCTCCCGGCTGGGTCATGGTTGGCGCACGTACCGCGACCTTCGATTGCAACCCATCCGCGAACATTGGCGTCGACGTCGGCGGATGTAGCGGGATGCGAGTGTCCACAGAAACTGTGGAAGAACGGCTGGGCGCCGTGCGCCAAGGAATACCGGAAGTGTCCGCCAAATTGGTGGCGGACCTGCTGAGAAAGAGTCAACACTCTGTCGAGTTGTCGCGGCCTCTGCCGGTGCGCGTCAAGCAGGTTCTCTGGGCACCCGGTGCCGCAGCGGACTTCAATACCAGCGGAAACCCGACATTCGCCGCTTACTTCTCACGGGTCGGCTTCGACGCTCCACGAGCAAAGGCCTTGATCTATCTTGGTACCATGAACTGGACGGACCGATCGAAGTCCATCGGCCAGTCCTTGTACCTCGAGAAGCAAAAAGGCAGTTGGGTCATCAAAGCGCATGCAAAGGTCTGGGGCTAAGGAAGCACGTCTTCTAACCCGCGCTTGCACGCGGCCGGCGCGAAGAGCAAAGACGCGCCGGGCGGGTGACGCGCCGCACGATAGGCGACCGGAGGCAACATGCGTCTCAGCGAGAAAACCCTTGAACTTAACTTCTGTTCCCAGCTGCCTTGGAAGTTCGGTGCCCCCTTGATCTGGTTCGGCTTGACCCAAAAGGAAGAGGCTCGCCTTGGCTTCGACGCTTGTACCGCAATTGGGGGACGTTTGGTCATCTTTCAGTTCAAGGCCTCATCTTGGATCATGGCTTCCGGCGCACGACGGTTCCATTTGCCACATCTGCAACTCCTGCAACTTCAGGGCGTCGCGCGTCGCTTTCCGCGTTCCGTGTTTTACGTGTTTCCCCTTGTTGGCACAGATTTGGAACTGATAAGCAATCCGGACGTCGTCGTTCAGTCGTGGTTGCTTGACGTCGGCCTCATGCCCGCGATCTCGTTGCCCACGACCAGTGCTGGTTTGCCGCGGAGGAGTGGGATTCACTACGCCGATGTTCTCCCAGGCAATGCGGTCATCCATTCGGAGCCTGTTCAGGCTGAACTCGTTTCTGCGGCCGTCTTCGCTGAACGTCGATTCCCCGACGCACGCGGCATCAACTGGATGTTCGAGACATTTGACTCATTCTGGAACTTTGCTCAAATCTTCAGGCGCAGGGCCGTTGGATGCATCATCGGGCCCACGAGCCGAGATGGGAGAATCGCCTAAACCGGACATGCAACTGACGGTCCGCTCTGCGGCCCACAGGTGATCGCCATACGGTTAGGTGGGCCAAATGAGGGAGGGGGTCAGATCCGGACATCTGGACAATTGTGGGGTCGGTGGGGCCACGCGCTCCCTGCAAGGCCAAAGGGAGCGCGTGCCACATCGTCGCGCGGCGGTCGCCCCACGGCTCCAATCCCGGGTCATTCCACTTCGCCGAGGACCTCGATGAGTTGTGGCGGATGCTCCAGGATGTCCCGCGAATCCTTGGGAACAAAACCAAACTGGAAGACGATGAACAGTTCGTCCTGCTTGGTGGTCCCGGACAGCTCCTTGTAGCCCCATCTCCACTGGTCGAGTTTGTAAGCACTCGGATCAGTGAGTCTTCGCACCGCTTGGTCGCGAGCCTGTTCGAAGCTCTTGACGTTGACGTTTGCCGTCGGCGCCTGGATCTGCCGCCAGACGCGCGAGGCATGCAGAACCACACCGGCGTTGCTCAACGAAACCCGGACCAGGCCACCCCCACCGATCACGTCAACCTTCTGGCCCTCCACCTCGATCTGGCGCGAATAAGTGACCAGCACGCTCTTTTGTTCCTGACGCGCAGCATTCGCGCTGGCGCCGATCGGCATACTGGCGGTGAGCACCGGGGTCACGATGGGTTCCCCGAGTTCTTTGGTCTCCCAGCCGAGTTCATGGACAAGAGCATTAGCCCGCTGTATGTAAGCGCCCTTCTCGAGGGCCGCCTCGACGCCGGGAGGCTGCTGCACGCTCTTGAGATAGACTGCTCCGCTGACCTCCTCCCGGCGCACCTGGGCTTTGCCCCCGACAAATGCGGAAAAATCGGCAACCACCGATTTCCCGCCGCGCAGATCCAGCGCACGCAGCCGGGCCGGAGGCTCGGGCGGGATAATACGGAACTTCGGCAGCATCTTGGGGATGTGCGGAAGTTGTGCCAGAGTCCCCGGAATCCAGACGCCAGCCGCGCCGCCCAGGTACATGATGTGGTAATGGGTAGTGCCGGAGGTGTTGGGCGCGTTAGTGAAGGCCGTATCGTACAACGGTGTTTTCGTGATGTCCGATCCACCCATGGTGATGCATAAAGGCACCACACCAGCACCGCTCAATCCGTCAATGAAGGACTCTGCAACGCTCATACCATGGTTGTTGAAGTCGTCCCAGATTTTGTCCACGTTGTCGTACCAGCAGTAAGCCAGCGTGGAAGCTCCGCAAGCCATTCTTAGATCCGGCCGAAGGACCGGCCCCCAGCGCGCAAACACGTTGCGCATATCATAGGTGTCGGGCGAGGCCGGCCCGCCAGTGAAGCTGCCCGGGCAGGAATACTCCATGCTAGTGCCCGAGCAGGTTCTGGGCCCGTGTGCAAAAACCTCGCAGGAACACTGCCAGTAATAACGCAGCCGCCCCCCGTTGTCGGTGACGTTGGCAAGCACCATGTTCGGCTGCGAAGCGTTGTCGCCCAGCGTGTTCCAGAGATTGGGGTTCCCATGGCCAGCGTAGAAGAAGAGCATGGGTGTATCAATCCCATTGGTGCCGTTGGTGTCTTCCCCTGCGGTTGTGTGGGTCTTGTCGTAGTAATACTTCGAGGTATTCGTCAGACCGACGTGGATGTGGCGTTTGGTCCAAGGATCGGGCGCGTGGTTGGGCGACATCACGGTCCCGCCCATGTCGGTGCCAAAGAGAAATTCGTTCGCCGTGTTGAGGTGCCAATCGGTGTTGCCGTGGGCAGCGAGGGCGCTGTTTAAGGGTGGATTGCAGCGGACGCTAAAACCTGCCTGCTTTGAAAAGACGGGAGGTCGACCGAGTATCTTGATCGCCTCCCAGCCATTGTAGTAAGGCAGCGCATCGCCACCGAGGGTCCAAGTCTCAGTGACAGGCTTGGTCCCGGCGGCCTTGAACAGGAGGGTCTTGGTGATTGTGTCTATTGCCCCGTCGCTACGCGTAAAGATGTATTTCACGCTGCCGGGTTTGTCGACCGTAATGGTGCCATTGAATGTAATGACGGCGGGACAGCCGCCACGATACTCCGCCGGCGCCGCGTTGAGGACTGCACTAACGACCTTGCCGGGTGCCGCTGTAGGAATCACTAGGACCATTACGCCAATGATGAATAGGAGCATTCTGCAGGGTCGCATACAACCTCCTTTTTTAGAAGCTTGGCAGGTGAGCGGAAAGGTCGGGTCTCAATTTACGATAATTCGAAAGCATCGAAGCCGGCTGTATGAGTGCTGGCCTTGAATTGCTCTCAGCTTCGATAATCTACGGAAGGACCTGACCCTACCCGCTTGTTTAGGAAGGACCTCTGTGTCTCAGAGACGACCAACCGGACGGGCAAATTCGAAATCCGGGGGTGTCCCCGTCGAAGGTATCATGGGTATTTCTTGTTTGCTTTCTTGTCTCAAGCCCCTTTAAGCATGTGCACAAAGTTTACGCGTCAGAAACGTCCCCGCGCAACAGCACCCAAAGAGAAGCTACCCTGGCGGAATCTACGAGACTTAGGAAGGCCACGCCTCAACAGTTTGGTGACTTAGATTAGTCAAAATGTGTGGTTCCCGTCAATGGAACAATCGAATATTGTTTTGCAATTGCTCCAGAGCAGGATTCGGGACTCCGCGGCTTCCTGCCGACCCATCGGGTATCCACAAACCCTGAGCCAGAGGAAGGGACGTGATATCTGCCAAAACGGGCTACGAGATCAGGGAGGACGAACTGCCTTATGAGGATGATTTGGAGGTCGAAAAGAGCCGTTTAAGCCTCGAAAATACGCGATTTTGGCAATTGTTTTCTTATCCTACAGCAACTTAGCTTGGTCCGACCCGATGCTGCATGCTGCGCAGTTGGCAATCCGGAAAATTGTGCAGGAAACCCTACCTCTCCTGCCGCTGAAATGCAGATTGCAAAGATACGACCCCCAATGGATGAATGCTAGTCACTTCAACCCCACACGATGCAGGAGGTCGAGGAATCGTGGGTCCGACCGAAGAGAGTCGAACATGGGGTCCACCTTGAGGCTCGTGAGCCAGGGGTCGTGCTCCTCGATGGCTTTTTCGAGCCATGCCAGTGCCTGGTCCTTCTCTCCCAGGCCGGAAAAGACGACGGACATCATCGCAGGGGGCACGTAATGCTCCCTCGATCTCTCCTTGAGTTTCTCGACCATCGCGAGCGCCTCGGCCCGGCGGTTGGCGACGGCGTAGGCGTATCCCAGGGCCCCCAACTGCGCCGCGCCTCCTCCGGAGAACTCGACGCCCTTCTGAAGCTCGGAAATGGCCTCCTCATACCTTTTCTTGTGAACGAGGGCGAGCCCCAGCCCAAAGCGCGCTCGGAGAAAGTTCGGATCCATGTCGAGCACGCGACGGAACCATGGGATGGCCTCGTCGTCGCGCCGCGCGAGGCTCAGGGCGATTCCCATCATCGTGTTGACGCCGAGGGAGGCCGGATCGAGCTGCTGCGCTCCTTTCATCTCCCCGATGGCTTCGTCGAATCTACCCATTCTCACCAGGAACATCGCGTAGTTCTCGTGCGCGATTGCGTAATTCGTATTCAACTGGAGCGCCCGCTGGAACTGGTTTTCCGCGGTCGTCCAGTCTCGATCGAAAACAAAGCTGCTCCAGGCCAGCGTGGCATAGGGCTCGGCGAGCGTCGGATCGAGCTCCACGGCCCGCATCGCGGCTGCCTTTGCCCTCGGGAAGGCTTCCTTTGGAGCGAGCGCGCCCTGGACCGAACCGGCTGCCGTTTCGTAGGCTTCTGCGATGCTCGCGTAGGCCAAGGCATAGTCCGGCTGCTTCTGGACGGCCTGCTGAAAATACTCGAGGCTCTTCAGCGCGTCGGCCGCCGTGCGTCGGAGCAGGTGATAATGGCCCTTCAAGTACGCCTCGTAGGCCTCCGGGTTGACGGTCTTCTTGTCGGCGAGCCGGGAGCGTTCCTGCGGCGTCAGCCGGACCCCGATCTCGGCGGCAATGGCCCGGGCGACCTCGCCCTGTAAAGCCAGGACGTCTTTCAATTCGCGCTGGAACGAATCGGTCCAGAGGTGCCGATCCTTGACGGCATCGATGAGCTGGGCCGTGATCTTCACTTGCGATCCGGCCCGCGTCACGGAACCCTCAACCGCCGCCTCCACACCGAGCTCCTTGGCGATCTCGGGCAGCGACTTGGACGAACCCTTGTACCGCATCACGGTAGTCCGCGACGTCACCCGCAAGGCCGAGATCCTCGCGAGATCGCTGATCAATTCCTCGGTCATGCCATCGGCGAAGTAGTCCTGCTGCGGATCGCCCGACAAGTTTACAAGAGGCAGCACGGCGATCGATTCGATCCGCGTGGCTGTTGCGCCCCCGGATAGGCGCCGACGCAGGCCTCGCACGTCGCCGACAAAGAGGGCTGCCAGGAGAGCGAGCAAGCCAACCAGAGCGAGCGCCCAGCTGGAAAGCCGGGGGATCCGCTGTCGGGCACGGGTTCCCGGCTCTGGGGACGGAATCCCGAAGTTCCCGGCTTCGCGCAAGGCGAAGGCGACGTCGCGCGCGGACTCGAATCGCTCCTCGCGGTTCTTCTGGAGGCAGTGGCGAACGACTCGCTCGAGCGCCGGGGGAAACTCGGCCCCGGCCCGCGAAAGTTCGAGCGGCTCTTCGTTCAGGATCGCGCTCAGCGTGTCGGCAGGGGTGGCCCCCTGAAAGGCCCGACGGCCCGTCAACATTTCGTAAAGGACTGCCCCGAAGGCGAAGATGTCCGACCGAGCGTCCACCGGCAGCCCTCGCACCTGCTCGGGCGACATGTAGCCCACGGTCCCCCTGACGACCCCCTCTCGCGTGCGCATCTCGGTCGACAGCTCCGAGCCGGCAGGTCCCTCCGCCCGCACCCCGCTCATCCGCGCCAGGCCGAAGTCGAGGACCTTCACGCGTCCCCCCTCACCCACCATGATGTTCGCGGGCTTGAGATCACGGTGGACGATGCCCTTGTCGTGGGCGGCGGCGAGGGCGTCAGCGAGGGCGGTGGCGATCCCGAGAAGTTTCTTGAGCGGGAGACCCTGCTCGGGGATAAGACGGTCGAGGCCCTGTCCCTCCACCAGCTCCATGGTGAGGAAGTGAACGCCCTCGGCTTCCTCCACCGAGTAGATCGTCACGATATGCGGGTGGTTGAGGGCTGCGACAGCGCGAGCCTCGCGCCGGAAGAGCTCCAGCCGCTCGGGACTCGAGGCCATCTCCGTCGGCAGCAACTTGATCGCCACCTCGCGCCTGAGCTTCGTGTCTGCGGCGCGGTACACCTCGCCCATCCCGCCAACACCGATCGCGGCGGTGATCCGATAGTGGGCGAGCGTGCGGCCGATCAGATCAAGCCTCCTGGGACCCGGGCTATTGTCAGCTGTAGCTTTATTTCTAGACGAACACAGGGCCGATTCTAGTGAAAGGGGTCGTATCTCTGCAATTTACAATTGGGATTGGGCTTGGCGGAAGACGTCGGCTAAGTCTTTGTCTCTCCACCTTTTCTTCGAACCGACCGACGGCGACAAAAACAGCCCTCGGTGACCAAAGTATCCCTCGCCTCACAGATCTCCTCATCACTGGATCCCGTGCCTGAACGATGCTCGCCACCGTACACGGTGGCAATTGTAGATTGCAAAGATACGACCCCAATGAATTCTTGAAATTATCCCCCCTCGTTAAAAAAGCTTAGCTTGGCCCGACCCCGTCATGTGGGAGCATCCTTTATGCGTGAACCGGCGAGGGGCGTTTGAGGGTGGGCAGATCCCTGATGGACTTCCCTGCCCGCTTCTGGGCGAGACGAAGTTCGTAGAGGCTTTGCAGGTTCAGCCAGAACTCCGCGCTCGTGCCGAAGAAATGGGCCAGGCGCAAGGCGGTGTCGCTCGTGATGGCACGCTGTCCGTTCAGAATGCTGGTGATGCGGTTAGTGGGCACGTCGAGTTGGCGTGCCAGTTCGGCGGCGCTCATGCCGAGTTCCTTTAATTCTTCGGCCAGGTGCTCGCCGGGGTGGATCGCGGTGAGTGCCATGATGTTTCTTCTCTCCTAGTGATAATCGACAATCTCTATGTTCACAGGCCCCGCCGATCGGTCCGGCCACTCGAAGCAAATCCGCCATTGATCATTGACGCGGATGCTGTACTGACCTTTGCGGTCGCCAACGAGCGGTTCGAAACGGTTGCCGGGCAAGGCCGCAAGATCTTTCAAATCCACGGCCGACTCCAGACGGTCAAGCTTCAGGCGCGCGGGGCGTTCAATTCCGGAGAATGCCTTGACCCGTTTCCCGGCGGCGAAGTCTCGGGTGCGCTTGTCCCGATAGCTGACGATCATTAAT
>JBGPUH010000062.1:0-10113 GCA_041491025.1 Methylomirabilis sp. (SeqCode) | reverse complement strand
CGTATCGGGGAGAGGAGGGACTTCGCCGTTATGAAGGTGAGCAGTGGTCCGACTCCCATCCCCTCTTTGAGGAGGGAGGCGGCGACGGGAAAGACAACATACGGTCCGCCGGGTATCAGAAGACCCGTCAGCCAGCCGAGAAGAATCCCCTGAAAGCCGGACTCCTCTCCCATCCACTTGACGAGCGTATCCCTGGAGACCATGACCTCGAACAGGCCGGCCAGGCAGAAGCCGAGAAGGAGCGGAAGCCAGACGTCGTCCAGCAGCCTGAAAGCTGCCTGGAAGCCACGGAGCGGCAGGTCACGGCCCCTCGTGAAGGCCCATATGACCATGAGGATGGTCAGACCCCCCATCACGGCGACATCGGTATCCATTTTCCTCTTCCCCTTTTGTCTGTCCGGTTTGTTGGGCAAACCAGTGTCTCCTCAGCCGAATGCCTGATCGCGCGGGTGAAGCTCCAGCGTGTGAATTAGCGAGAGGCAGGTTCGAGGGGGCGGATCGAGAGGCGTTCGCTGTTCCTGGAATCCCGGTAGATGAAGCGACCGTCACCTTGCTCCGCCTGTGCTATCGCTTCTTGGATGATATCATGGTGGGGGGAGAGAGAACAAACAGGATCGGCGGCCGCGGCGTCACCGGCCAACATGAATGCCTGGCACCGGCATCCGCCAAAATCGATCGCCTTCATGGGGCAGCTTCTGCAGGGTTCCTGCATCCAGCTCTCGCCGCGGAAGGCATTGAGGCCCTTTGACTCCGCCCAGATCGTGGTCAGAGACTGGTCGCGGACGCTGTCGAAGTGAAGTCCGGGGATCACATGGGCCGCATGGCAAGGCAGCACCTCGCCGGTGGGGGTGATGACCATATAGCTTCTCGCCCAGCCGCCCATACAGGGTTTTGGGTACTCCGAATAGTAGTCGGCCTTGACATAGGCGATCTCCATCGTGCCCTGGTACCGCGGTCGCGCCTCGAGGACCAGTGCCTCTGCCTGGTCGAGCTGGGCCCGGGTCGGCATCAGCGCGCTTCGATTCTTCTCCGCCCAGGCGTGGTACTGCGTGTTGGCGAGCTCCAGTCGCTGGGCTCCCAACTCGGCCGCCTGCGCGATCAGCGCGGGGACATGATCGATGTTCATCCGGTGCATGACCACGTTGATGGTCAGCGAGAATCCGAGCTTCTTGATCAGCGGGGCGATCTTGAGCTTCTTGTCGTAGGAGCGAATACCGGCGACCAGCTCGGCCGTCCTGCGGTCGGTATCCTGAATGCTCAACTGGATATGATCGAGCCCGCAGTCCCGGAACTGGCGCAACATCTCCTCGTTCAGTAGGGTCCCGCCCGTGATCAGGTTCGTGTACAGGTCGCGCGAGCGAGCATGCCGGATCAGCTCGGGCAGGTCCTTGCGGACCACCGGCTCGCCACCCGACAAGTGGAGCTGGACCACGCCAAGGTCCGCGGCCTCCGAAAATGTCCTGACCCACTGCTCGGTACTCAGCTCGTCCCGCATCTGGGAGAAGCTCACGGGATTGGAACAGTACAGACACTTCAGCGGGCATTTGTACGTCAGCTCAGCGACCAGCGTGTAGGGTCGTGGGGCTCCCATCTATCCCTCCAGCAGGCCGCGCGCTCGGATGCGCGCGAGAAAGCTCGTCACGTCTTCTTCGATGACTTTTCGCTCGATTCCCGTAAAGCGTTGGACCAGAGCATCGATGATGCCATCGACGGTGTGCTCACCGTTGCACAGCTTCAGGATCTCCGGCGCTGTTTCGTTCAGCATCAGCGCCGCCTCCGGGAAGACCAGCATGTACCGCTTCTCCACCTCATCCCAGCGAAGCCGGGCCCTTGGCGACAGTCGCGGCCGCCACGAGGCAGGGGCGTCAGCCACAGTGTCTCCCATCCGAGGCTCGATCATCTCTGCCAGAGCGGCGGTGGCCATCCTGGGGAGATGTAGGCGAAGTAGAGGGCATCCAGCAGGCTCCAGAGGATGTGGCACTTGGTCGTGAGGGCGACGATCGCCATGTCCTGCAGCTCGCGGGTCGTGCAGTGCTGCAGGACGTATTGCAATCCAAACTCCACGTCCCGAGGCGCCTCGATCAGGCGAGCCCGGAAATACTCGAGCCCCTTCTTGTCCACCCAAGGGTAGTGCTGCTCGAAGGCCGGCAGGCGGGTGGCGTGAAGGGCCGGCGCGAACAGCTCGGTAAGAGAGGAGGCGACGGTCTCCAGGAGCGAGTGGCTTTGGACGAAGAAGAGGTACCCGTCCACGGCGAACCGGACGGCGGGAAGCACGAGACGGAAACTCTCGACATCCTCCCTGCGCAGCCCGGCGGCCTCGGCCAGCACGAGCCACTTGTGGATGCCGCCCTCGCCAGCCCGGGTGCCGTCATGATCCACGATCCGATGGATCCAGGCCCTGCGGAAGGTCGGGTCATCGGACTTGCTCAGGATCGTTGCATCTTTCTTCGGGATGATGGCCTGGTAATAGAAACGGTTGGCGATCCATGCCTGCAACTGAGGCTTCGTGAGCTTTCCCTCGTGCATCAGGAGGTGGAACGGGTGCTTGTCGTGATACCCCTCCTCGCCCACCTCGCGCAGCCGCTTCGTGAACTCATCCACGCTCAGCGGCTTTTGGCTTTCAACCTCATGCATTCCTGCTTCCTTTCTCAGCCCTCAGATCTCAAGGTCCATACCGTCGAACGCCACTTCCCACCCGGCGTCTTCGACAGCCCGCCGTTCGGGGGAATCCTCGATCAGAATCGGGTTCGTGTTGTTGATGTGGATATAGATTTTCCTCACGTCGCTGAGCGCAGCCAGTGTCCTCAAGCTTCCATCCGGCCCGCCGATCGGGATGTGCCCGATCGCCAGCGCGCTTTTATCCGTGATTCCCAATTTCATCAATTCATCATCGGACCAGAACGTTCCATCGAGGAAGATACAGTTACAACCGCTCAGCCTGGCCAGCATCTCAGGGTCGATCTGCTTGATGCCCGGCACATAGGCGAAAGATCGCCCACTCGTCGCATCGGTGATCTTATAACCGATGGTCTCCTCGCTCCAATCCGAGACAAGGTCCATCAGGTAGGCCGGCGGCTTGCTTGGGACGGCAAAGGCCTCGTAACGAATTCCGCTGTCTTTTCCATCCACCCCGATGACTTCGTACTGGCCAGAGGTTACGACGGTTTTCCAGGTGCACTGGGACGGGAAGAGCCGGATCGCCCGGAAGACCGCGTTCGATTCGAGCACCCAATCCATCACCTGCTTGGTCGAATAGATGCAGAGCGGCTGGAACTCCCTGAGGGAGAGCAGCCCGGTGATGTGATCGATGTCGGCATTGGTGAGGAGGATCGCTTGAATCGGCGTTCCACGGACAGCCCCGGTCGCGTGCAGGGCGCTGAACGATTCGATCTGCTGGCGGATGTCAGGGCTGGCATTGATGGGGTACCAGCGTACGCCGTCGGCGCTCACGGCAATCGATGACTGGGTCCTTGGCTTGGCGCGCCGGGACCCAGAGCGCACGCCGCGACAGTTGTCGCAGTTGCAGTTCCACTGCGGAAAGCCTCCACCCGCTCCCGATCCTAACACTCGAACTCGCACGTGATGTTCCCTTCTTTTCCAAGAAGCTCAGTTCATCATAACGTCTCAACAAGGAAACGGGCCTCCCTGCGTGTCATTAACGCGGGGAGGCCCGTTTCAACAGCTCTTACAGTCGTAGCCTATTCCAGGACGAGGATATAGGAATTGATCTCCGCGTCCATCCGGACCTCTTTGAATTCGGGCTTGACCCACGCCATGATCCAATCACCCCCCTTTTATTGTGCGCTATATCCGAAAGATCTTGGTGTCTACAGTTCGGACCGCATCACTACCTAGCACAAGTCGTGCCAGTTCGATCTCAAAGGTGGCTTGACGTTAGATATGTAAGTAGTTGAAAATAAAGGTCAGTATAATTTGGTCATTTCAACGCTATGCGTTAAAATGGGGCTGTGGAGTGGGGGAGATAGCGCAGTGGGGGAAATGACCCGGCTTACTGGCTGAGACCGTATTTCTTCAGCCGGTAACGGAGAGTGTCTCGGCTGATGCCAAGACGTTTGGCAGCCCTGGTCTGATTCCCCGCGCATTCCTTCAAAGCCTGCTCTAACAGCGATCTCTCCCACTCGGCCAGGGCGATCCCTTCCGGCGGAAGAGTGCCCTGGACTGGAGCGATGAGGGGAGGTTGGGAGGTCGATGTGAGAGCCTGAGGCGAGGTCGCCAGCGCAAGCTGTTCCTCCACAAGGCGCTCCCCTTGGCTCCACAGGACGGCTCGCTCGATGACATGGCTCAGCTCCCGGACATTGCCGGGCCAGGGATACTCCATTAAGATGCCCACGGCTTTGTCGTCGATGCCTCGGATGGCCTTACCATACTTGGCATTGAACTTATCGAGGTAGTGGGTGGCCAGCATGAGGATGTCTTCGCCACGCTCGCGAAGCGGCGGCAGATCGATCGTGATGACGGCGAGACGGTAGTAGAGGTCCTTTCTGAAGCGTCCGGCCTTGACCTCTTCTTCGAGTTCCCGGTGGGTGGCGGCGACGATGTTGACATCGACTCGCCTGTCGCGCAGTCCTCCGACCCGTCGGATCACCCCCTCTTCAATGGCTCGGAGCAGTTTTCCTTGCAGGGAGAGCTCGATGTCTCCCACCTCGTCCAGGAAGAGGAAACCGCCATCGGCAGCCTCAAAAAGGCCCATCTTCGATTCCTTGGCATCCGTGAACGCCCCCCGCTCGTACCCGAACAGTTCCGCCTCCATCAGCGTGCCGGGCAGAGCGGTGCAGTTCACCTCGATGAACGGGCGCGAGGCCCGCCGGCTCTGGCTGTGCAGCGAGCGAGCGACTAACCCCTTGCCGGTCCCGGTTTCACCCATGATCAGGATGGGCGGGCTCTCTTCCAGGGCCGCGATCTGCTGTACCCGAGCGATGACCTCGAGGATCGCCTCGCATTTGCCGATGATCCCTTTGATCGGAAGCCCCCGAACCTCCCGCTGCCTGTAGTAGGAGAGTTCCTGACGCATTCGGGAGGTTTCACGCGCCCGGTCAGCCAGGAGCTTCAGCTCATCGAGATCGACCGGTTTCTTGATGTAATCGAAGGCTCCGAGTTTGACCGCTTCCACCGCCCCCTCAATGGACCCGTAGGCGGTCATGATGGCGACAGCGATATTGCGATCGAACTCCTTGATCCGCTTGAGCAGCTCAATGCCGCTCATGCCGGGAAGGGACACATCCAGGAAGACCAGATCGGGACGGAGACGATCCAGCAGCTCGAGCGCCTTGTCGGCGTTCTCAGCCACCTCTGCTTCGTACCCCTGCTCGGCAAGGAAAAGTTTGATCGAGCGGGCCAAGGTGCGCTCATCGTCCACGATCAAAATCGTAAAGGGATTCATGCTGTCCTCTCCTGGCGCACAGCCGAGGCTGGCAGGCTGATCCTCACGGTCGTTCCAGCACCTGGCGTACTGGCGATGTCGAGGGTTCCGCCATTCTGAGCCACGTACCGTTTGGCAATAGCGAGGCCGAGACCGGTCCCCTCCGCCCTCGTCGTGAAAAATGGATTGCAGACCGATGGGAGCACATTTTCGGGGATCCCATCTCCCGTGTCTGCGATCTCGATGACAACCTGTCCGGCGTTGCCGTCTGTTCGCTTGTGATAGCCCCGGATCATGAGACGACCGCCCTGGGGCATGGCATCGAGGGCGTTGGAGATGACCTCGCCCAGTGCCTGCTCCAACTGGATGGGATCAACGTGCACCTCAGGAAGGTCGTTCGGCAGATCGGTCTCAAGTCGAATCGCACGGTCCTTGAGTTGGCGGGCGAAGGTCGGCACGAGGCCATCCACCAGTCGTGGGAGCTGCTCCGGGAGGGGACGAAAAGGTGCAGGGCGGGAGAAGCTGAGCAAATGCGTGATGCGACGGTCCAGGCGGTCTGCCTCGGCAATGACACTTTTCAAGTGCTCTTGCGCCACGGGCGCTTCTTTGGCGTGGAGAAGCGCGACCTGGGCAGCTGCCCTCAGACTCGCGAGAGGGTTACGCAGGCCGTGGGCAACGGCGGCAGACATCTCGCCGATCGAGGCCAGCTTTTCGGACTGGATGAGTTGCGCCTGGGTCTCCTCCAGCATCTTGATTTGTGTTTCCAGATCGCGGTTGAGCCGGGCCATGGCTTCGTGAGATCGCGTGAGGTTGTCGGTCATCCCGGCGAATGCCTGTGCCAGAATCCCGACCTCGTCCTTCGAGCGGATCGGTATCGGGTGATCCAGGTGGCCCTGCCCAACCACCTCCATGGCTGCCTTCAGCTCGTGGAGTGGCCGGGCCAGACTTCTGGAGATGAGGATGGAGGCGGCTGCCCCGACCGCGAGGGAGAGCGCGATGACCAAAGAGAGCACACGGCGCTCTTCGCCCAGAATCTCCTCGAGCCTCGCATAGGCCCGCTGTAAGCTGTATTCTTGGGCTGCGCTATAGACCTCTTTGTTCTTGGCGCTGAGCGCGGGAATGAGACGTCCCTTCAACTCCTCGTTCGCCACATCAAGGGCCGCCTTCCAGTTGCCCGCCTGATACAGCAAGAAGATCTGCTTTCCTACACCGAAGATCTGGGCGTGGATCTCCTCGATCTCATTGGCAAGGTGCATCTCGTCAGGTTTCAGTTTGCCCTTCCACTGGCGCATCCGTTCCCCGATCTCTTCTTCCAATCGAAAGAACTCCGTCTTCGCTTCACGGTCTGCGCCGGTGAGAAACCCCCAGACCTGCCGACTCTGGCGAAACAAGGCCGATTCGAGTTCCGCAAATGTTTGCGTCCTCGCCATGCTCTGGCCGAGGGCCTGCAAGGCCTGTCGTTCCTCTCGGTTGTTCCAGATGGCCTCTGCGCTGATGAGCAGAACAGGCACCACCATCAGCGAGAAGCCGATCAGTAACTTTCGCTGGAACCTCATACGATTCTTATAACGTCCCCATTGACGCGGCGTCAAGGGAAAGTTGCCTTTGGGTGAGGATGCGCCTGCGTGGCATTCAGTGAGGCGCCACGATGCACACTCCTTTGCTCTGCCAGCGATTTGCAGCGAATGGTGAAGGCTGGCCGGCGGCCTTGGTGGGCCTTAGCAGTTGTGGGTACCTGCTGGGTGAGTGTGGTTGTAACTGTGGATGGACACCGCCCGCCGTCGATCAATTCACTGTTGTCACGTGGTGCCGGCTTGGCTGGTGTCAGCTCAAATTGCAACAACGCATCCTCGCTGAAGATTACGGGGGTGTAATCTACAGTTGAGATAGAGCCGCGCCCTGCGGTTCGCGCTGCCGGTCCGGTCGGCCCTGCGGCGGCGAGTCTCGCACATTTCCTGTGCGTTGGTAGATCAAGACATGAGAGCCATCCGGTAGGACGGTCCGGTCAGAAAGCCTTGCAAATGGAAGATGTCCATTCTCCATCAACTCCCTTATCTCGGGATTGTATCGGTAGATGAGATTCACATGCGCGGTGTCACTCTCGGAGTCTCGGGATTTCATGATCAGGAAATCGCACTGGCTGACCAGTTGGAGGATCTTCTTCAGCGAAAAGTCCGGATGAAACCAAGGAATGCCGAAGAAGAATAGATTCGCTTTGCTCCGCATGGAGAGGAAATTCAACCAATTTTGTTCGAAATATCTTTCGTCAGCAAGCAGCGCTACGTGTACCTGTCTCGTACTGTCTGTGACAAATCCCTGTAACCCCCTCAACACTTCCTCGTTTTTCCAATCCTCCACCACGGGCCTGTAAACGGAATAGTTATGGCGTCCTAAGAAGACGAGTGGACCGAGCCGCCACTCTCGCGTCACATCGTTAAAGGAGAGATGCACAACGAGAGAGAGTGGAAGAATGGAGTAGATGGCGATGCCTCGGCGCAGCGTCTTGCCTGACACAATCCGCGAGAACCATACGCTGATCAGAATGCCTAGAGCTGGCAGTACCGGAGCCAGATGGCGAATGTCCGGGTTGGTCGCAAAAGAAAAAATCCCGAGCGGAACCAGAAACCAGGCAAGCACCAGGACGGGATCAGCGCGCCGATAAGCTGTTGAGCCCTTTGTGAAGGGGAACAACAACGAGACGATCAACGCAATCGCGCCGCTAAGAAAAATGTACGCCGACAACCCATTATTGATCACAAAGACGTAGTAATCTCCCAACCTCGTTTGCCCATGGAGTTTGATAATACGACCATACCCGTACTCGGTCACAAAGTAGATGACCGCCCTGAAATTGGACAGATACCAAGGAGTAGCAATCGCGACAGCAGGAACCGCCATCCAGAGGAGGTCAACGACGCCCTTCTTCGTCCAGGGGTTTCCCGCTCTATGTTCTCTGAGCCTCAGCCAAATGACGCCTCCCACAATCCCTGCCCCGTAGACGAGAAACGTGACCTTCAGCAAGAGACCGAGCCCTAGAAGCGCTCCGAAGACCGCTGTGGGCTGTCTCTTCTGGAATCCGTCTGCGCGGAGACCTACGTACGCCAGTGCCGCAGCGACCGCAGCCAGCGGAATCTCGACGAGGAATTGCCTCGAGAGGCCATACAAGACAGGCATGCAACTCGTCAGAAGCGCAGCCAGCGCTCCCGCTGGCTTATCTGCACACAGGGCCCCAATCCGATACACCATGATCAGTAACACGACAAAGCTCCCCCAGATAACGATCATCCCCGCAGTCTCATTCTCCCCGAAGATGGCCATGAAAGGCACAGCAATGGCATTGAATAGTGGCGAACGATCCTGAAATGCCAAAAAAGACGTGGCGAATGTTCTCGCCCCGCCACCTTGCAGAGCTCGGAACAACCGTAAGTTTCCCCAGTAATAGCCCGCCTGATCCCACATTGGAGGGGCAAGATTCCATTGGAACCACGCGATGTCTATGGATACGTGAAACGCGATAAGGCCAATTAGGACGAGAGAAGGCCAGAGTCGTTGGATATATCCGCTTTGGCCATCACCCTGCTGCTCTAACACTGATCTGCTATTCGCTGCTGACATACAGTTTTAGCCTTACTTCGAATTAGGCTGGTGTAAAGAACTGCGCACTTTCACAATTACGATACTACCCCCTCACCTCCTCCTCCGGCTAGTATAGATTACAACTGCTGATCTGCACGCTCCCGCCGCAACGAATCACCTCGGGCGAAAAGATAAGGGATCGCAGCCGACCTTCCTAGATTGTCGCGGCTGCTGCTCACTACTGGGTGAGCGCAGGTAGGATAGCTCGGCATGACCCGCCTGGAGTGGATCACTTCGGACTGGTGAGGCAGTCTTCCAGCTCGGCTCGTGTCCGTGTAGTGTACAATGACAAATCCCTGCGGAATACGACGAAGATGTCATCTACACCTGCTATGGCAGGCGAAGGGCTGGACGAAGAAACAGGCGGGTTAGAAGGTGGATTGTATTGCGTCGAATAACGGATTACCGAAGATGACTGGTGCCGATCATTCTTCGGGGCTCCCCTCCATCTGCCACGCCCGTTTTAAGATGTTGATCTTCGTGGCGAGGCAGAGCCCTTTCTCCTGGACCTTGCATTCCTGGCGGACGTAATCCCCGACCTGGATATCCTTCAGTCCCTTCAGGGGCTGCCCCCCTTCGTCGAGGAGTACGGCGCCTTGCCTCACAGCCAGCCTCAGGTGACGCCCTCCCTTCACCAGGTCCAGGATCCCTTTGGCCAGGTTTACCCTCACCACCTCGCCAATGAACTCCTTGACCTCGGCATAGGCTGTGGCGCCCATCGGCAGCGCCAGGAGCGATGCGATCGCTATCACAGACAATCCCTTTTTCATGGTGTTCCCTCCTCTTGAGGACCTTCCATTGGCACCCGCGGCCAGCGGTGCCATGGTCCTCCGCTTGATCGGCAGAACCGCGAAGATGACCCGGGGATGTCGCTCGGCCTCGGTCGTCACTACGATGACCACCTACGATGCACTGGCTTGTATCAGATGCTCCCTCCGCATGTCAAGCTTTTCCGGGCCCCTGCGCTCACGCCAGAGGAGATAACAGCTACGAATCTTCATACTGCCGCCTTCACGAATCACCACGGGACTTCAACCTTGCCGCCGCTCAGACGCTATGCTACGATGCCACCATGGCGATGAAGCATATCATCGTCG
>JBGPUH010000061.1:0-10172 GCA_041491025.1 Methylomirabilis sp. (SeqCode) | reverse complement strand
TGATCACACTTAGCGAGTCGGCCGCCACCAAGCTGGCCGACCTCCTCAAGACCCAGGCCAAGCCCGAGGACGGCCTCCGCGTCCGCGTCGTCGGCGGGGGCTGCTCCGGCCTCTCCTACGAGTTTGAGTTCGACCAGCCCCAGCCGGCCGACCAGGTCTTCGAGGACCACGGCGTCAAGGTCCTGGTCGACCCGAAGAGCTACCTCTACCTGGCCGGCACCGAGATCGACTACATCGACGGCCTGCAGGGGGCCGGCTTCAGCCTGAAGAACCCCAATGCGAAGGGCGGCTGCGGCTGTGGCTCGTCCTTCACGGCGTAGAGGCCGACTCCAGCCCAGCAGCTTCTGTGGCTTCGGCACTGCCCGACTCGACCTTTTCGGGACGAGCGAGGTGGCAGGCCGGTGCGTAGAAAGCTTGCATCCGTTAGGCAACATCTCTACAGGACAGGCGCACGGGCCAGATGCATGAGGGGCTCCTGAGGGGCTCGGCCCATGCTCCGCGACTCGACCCTTGCGACCCACTGCCCTGCCGCCAGCATACTCCAGATTCACCCTGATTGCAGACACAGGGTAAGCGGCTCAGGTGCGCTTTGTCGTGATGGGCGACCACATTAGTTTAACGAAGAGGGAGAAAAACGATGGCTTACGAGGCAAAGAATTATGACCAGTTGCTGGGAACGGAAGGATTCAGTGACCAGCTCCTGAAGAATCATTTTACGCTCTATCAGGGTTATGTCACCAATACGAATAAGCTGGCCGATGCTCTGGGCCAGATGCTCAAAGATGGCAAGGTGGGAACTCCAGAATATGCCGAGCTCAAGCGAAGATTTGGATGGGAATACAATGGCATGCGATTGCACGAGTACTATTTCGGAAACATGGTGAAAAAGGGGAAGGCCCTTGATCCCGCATCCGGGTTGTATGAAAGGCTGACGCGAGACTTCGGCTCGTACGAGAATTGGCAGAAGGATTTCAAGGCGTCGGGGGCTCTGAGAGGCATCGGGTGGGTTGTCTTATACCTCGACGCGATCGCGAATAGAACGTTCAATATCTGGATCAACGAGCATGATGTGGGCCACCTTGCTGGCGGAATCCCCCTGTTGATCATGGATGTGTTCGAGCATGCGTTCATGATCGACTATGGGCTGAAACGAGCTGACTACATCGAGGCCTTCTTCAGAGCCATAGATTGGTCTCAGGTGACACACAGAGATACCAACGCGCCCAAGGTCACCCTATAGTCGTTCTCTAGCTTCTTCTTGCTTGCCTCCCACTCATCAAGGCCTGGTGCGGATTAGCGGAATATGAGCTTGTATTGGGACGACGCCTATGAGATCGCGCAAGCCCTGATTCAGGCGCATCCTGAGGAGGATCCGGTAGACGTCCCGTTCACCACACTTCATAAGTGGGTAACAGAGCTCCCGGATTTCGGCGATGACCCCGACGGCGTCACGGAAGCCAAGTTAGAAGCGATCCAGATGGCGTGGTTCGAGGAGGTGAAGGGCTAGTACCGATCCCGCCCGCGTCGGTCCCAAGGGCCATGCCTGAGCAGCGAGGGCCAATTGAATCTGCCTCCCGAGCTGCGGTATCCTCCCTTGATTCCCACCATTTTTCGTTGACCCCCCTCTGACCCCTTGCTACTCTCAGACCAAGATGGCGCGCTCGATGCCCGTTCGTTCGTACACGACGCTCCAGGGGATTCTGGAGCGGATCACGTATGTTAACGAGGAGAACCACTACGTGGTGGCCAGGCTGCAGGTGCCTGGGCAGCGAGAGCTGACCACCATTGTGGGGAACCTTCCGTCCGTCACACCAGGCGAGACCCTCAAGCTCACCGGAGAATGGACCCTCCATAGCAAGTACGGCGAACAGTTTAAGGTGGAGGCGTTTGAGACCATCGTCCCCGCCACGGTAGCCGGAATCGAGAAATATCTCGGCTCCGGCCTGATCAAAGGGATCGGCCCGGTCTTCGCCAGAAGGCTGGTGGAGGCCTTTGGCACCGAGACGTTGAGCATCATCGAAGGAGAGCCTTCGCGCCTGCTCACGGTTGATGGGATCGGCCAGGTCCGCTTCCAGCGGATCCGGGCAGCCTGGGAGGAGCAGAAGGAGATCCGGGATGTGATGATCTTCCTCCAGGGGCACGGCGTGTCATCGACCTATGCGGCCAAGATCTTCAAGACCTACGGGAAATCCTCGATCGCGGTGGTCCAGGAGAACCCCTACCAGTTGGCCCGGGACATCTACGGGATCGGGTTCAAGACTGCGGACCGAATCGCGCAGGCCATCGGGATCGAGAAGGATTCCCCGCTCCGGGCTGAGGCCGGCGTCATCCACGTCCTGAACGAGCTGGCCGAGGAGGGGCATGTGTATTACCCCTCTGATCGGCTTGTGAAAGAGAGCATCGCCATCCTGGAGGTGGAGCCTGCAGTGGCGGCCCAGGCGATCGAGCGGCTCCGACAAGAGGAGCGGATCATCTGCGAGGAAGGGCCGGAGGGAATCGCCATCTATCTGGCGTCGCTTCATGCCGCAGAGGAAGGGGTCGCCCGTCGGCTGCTGGCGCTTGCCGAAGGCGGAGCTACACCTGCGGACATTGACGTCGAACGGGCCATCCTCTGGGCGGAGCAGGCCAGCAGGCTTCGCCTGGCGGAAGAGCAGAAGGAGGCGATTCGTCAGGCCCTCCAGCAGACACTCTTGATCATCACCGGCGGTCCCGGGACCGGCAAGACGACCATCTTGAAGTGCATCATCCAGATCCTGGAGAAGAAACAGCGCCGAATTCTTCTCTGCTCGCCGACGGGGCGGGCGGCGAAACGGATGAGTGAAGCGGCCGGCCGGGAGGCCAAGACGGTCCATCGACTCCTCGAGTTCAGCCCCAAGGACGGCCGGTTCAAGCGCGACCAACATCGGCCCCTGGAGTGTGATCTCGTGATTGTGGACGAGGCCTCGATGCTTGACGTCGTGCTGATGAACTCCCTTCTGAAGGCCATCCCTCCGGCCGCCGGTCTGATTCTGGTGGGTGACGTAGACCAGCTTCCATCCGTTGGTCCTGGCGCGGTTCTCCGCGACGTCATCACCTCCGGGCTGGTTCCGGTGATCCGCCTCTCCGAGATCTTCCGACAAGCCCGCGAGAGCCAGATCATCGTCAACGCTCACCGGATCAATCGTGGGGAATTCCCATCCTGTCCCGATTGGGAGGGGGGGGAGCGGAGCGACTGCTACCTCCTCGTCAAGGAAGAGGCACAGGAGGTCCAGTCGGCGATCCTGGAGCTGGCAGCCAGCGGCCTGCCAAAGCGGCATCGCGTGGACCCGATGGAGGAGTTGCAGATCTTGAGCCCGATGCAGAAAGGGCCGATCGGCGCCTTGCAGCTCAATCAGGCGCTGCAAGCGCTGCTGAACCCATCTGGAGCGGAGCTGCTCCGCGGCGGTCGCCTCTACCGCGTCGGTGATCGCGTGATGCAGATCAGGAACAACTACCAGAAGGACGTGTTCAACGGCGACATCGGGCGGATCACCAGGCTCGATCCCGAGGACCGCGAGGTCACCGTTCGATTCGACGAGCGCCAGGTCACCTACGACTTCAATGATCTCGATGAGCTGGTTCTCGCCTACGCCGTCACTGTTCACAAGAGTCAGGGAAGCGAGTATCCGGCTGTGATCATCCCGGTCCACACCGCGCACTATGTGATGCTTCAGCGGAACCTCCTCTATACCGCCATCACGCGGGGCAAGGCGCTGGTTGTCCTGGTGGGAACCAAGAAAGCGATCGCCATCGCCGTGAAAAACCACAAGATCCAGCACCGATACACTGGCCTCGCGCGCCGGCTGCAGAAGGGCCGTCAGGAGCCCGGACGTTCGTTGCCGCTTTCCAACTGATGCTCGCTGCTTCGTTGCTGTGGAGGGAGGAGATCGGTGAAGGAGCGAAAGGCTGAGGCGACGGAGTCGAGGACCAGAGGGTCGCAACTCCTGGCCCTTCTCGCTGAACGCCGTGAGAAGCTCGTTGCTCAGATACGTCGAGCGCTGGCCGAACGGCAGGAGGAGTCCCAGATGCGGGACGCGCCCGGCTCTCACGGGTGGGGCGCGGCTCCCGAGGGAAGCCTCAACCTGGCAATGGTCCAGCAGCAGGAACGGCTCTTGGTGCAAATCGACGCGGCGATTCGGCGACATAAGGCGGGGACGTACGGCCGCTGTCTCGGGTGCGGCGAGGAGATTCCCCTTGCCCGCCTGAAGGCGTTGCCGTTCGCGCAGCGATGTGCGCAGTGCCAGGAGGATTGGGAGCAGCAGAGCGGCCAGCCGGCAGGCTGAATAGTCCATGCCTTCCGATGGTGGCAGGAGTCACCTTCTGATGCCATCCCGTAACCCTGGATTGCGAGGACGAATGAGCGGCCGCTGGCGTTGTCGTCAAGCGTTGCCGGGCCTTTTTCATTGACGATGTAGCCCCTTTCCACTACGATAATCGTGAAAAGAATCTGTGGGTAATCGCCGCCTTTGCCCTCCATCTTCACTTGTCGAGCTTCACGATGATGCTAGGGATCACATGAAGGGATGAACTATGGGCAAGAATCTGGTTCAAAAGATTTTCGAGGCACACAAGGTTGCCGGGGAGTTGGTTCCAGGGAAAGAGGTTGCGATCCGGATAGATCAAACGCTCACCCAGGACGCCACTGGCACGATGGCCTACCTGCAGTTCGAGGCGATGGGTGTCCCCCGGGTGAAGACCAAGCTGTCCGTCAGCTACGTTGACCACAATATGCTCCAGACCGGTTTCGAGAATGCCGACGACCACCGGTTCCTGCAGAGCGTTGCCGCCAAGTACGGCATCTATTTCTCGCGTCCGGGGAATGGGATTTGTCATCAGGTCCATCTGGAACGGTTCAGTGTGCCGGGGCAGACATTGCTGGGCTCCGACAGCCACACCCCGACCTGCGGCGGTGTCGGCATGATCGCTATGGGCGCAGGCGGCCTGGATGTCGCCGTTGCGATGGGCGGCGGCCCTTTGTATCTCCCCATGCCAAAGGTCTTGCTGGTGAGATTAAACGGGAGATTGCGCCCGTGGGTCGCGGCCAAAGATATTATTCTCGAGGTGTTGCGTCGGCTGACGGTCAAGGGCGGGGTTGGGAAGATCCTGGAATACGGCGGGGAAGGGGTGAAGCAGCTCACCGTACCGGAACGCGCCACGATCACCAACATGGGAGCCGAGTTGGGCGCGACCACGTCCGTCTTTCCCAGTGACGAACAGACCCGCATCTATCTGAAGGCCCAGGGGCGGGAGAGCAGTTGGGTCACGTTGGGCTCGGACCACGACGCCACCTACGACGAGGTGCTCGAGATCGACCTGGACAGGCTCGAGCCGATGATCGCTCGGCCTTCGAGCCCCGACAGCGTCTGCCCGGTCTCCGAGGTGGAGGGGACGAAACTCTCCCAGGTGTGTGTCGGAAGCTGCACCAACTCCTCATTGCGGGATCTGATGACGGTTGCCACGATCCTGAAGGGGAAGACGGTTCATCCGGATGTGAGCTTCACGGTCACACCGGGCTCCAAGCAGGTGTACACGATGATCGCCGCCAATGGCGCTTTGGCCGATTTGATTGCGGCCGGCGGGCGGATCCTGGAGTCGGCCTGCGGCCCCTGCATCGGCATGGGTCAGGTCCCGGCCAGCGGCACGGCGTCGCTTCGAAGCTTCAATCGGAACTTCGAGGGGCGGAGCGGCCTGGCCAACGACAAGGTCTACCTCGCGAGCCCGGAGGTCTGCGCGGCTTCTGCCTTGGCCGGCGAGATCGTGCATCCAAGGCGGTTCGGGAACCCCGTATCGTTCGGCCTTCCGGAGAAGTTCATCCTGGACGACAACCTGATTGTCCCGCCGTCGCCGAATCCGGAAAAGGTCGAGATCGTTCGCGGCCCCAACATCAAACCGGTCCCGATCCGGGGAGAGCTATCATCCACCATCGAAGGGGAGGTCCTCCTGAAGATGGGCGACAACATCACTACCGACCACATTCTACCGGCCGGCTCTAAGATCCTGCCTCTGCGCAGCAACATCCCGGCCATCTCGGAGTACGCGTTCAGCAGGGTCGATCCCGACTTTCCCAAGCGGGCGAAGGAGAAGGGCGGCGGCTTCGTCGTCGGCGGAAGCAACTATGGCCAGGGCTCCAGCCGGGAGCACGCGGCGCTGGCGCCGATGTACCTCGGCCTCAAAGGGGCCATCGTCAAGTCGTTTGCCCGCATTCACCGCGCGAACCTGGTGAACTTCGGGATCCTCCCCCTGATCTTCGTGGATGAGAAGGACTACGATGCAAGTGGGCAGGGGGACCAGCTCCGTATCGAGCGGGTTGCGGAGCAGATCCGAGGCGGCCAGCCGCTCGTCGTCAAGAATGTGACCAAAGGGACAGAGTTTAAGGTCAAGCATGACCTCACCCGTCGTGAGATGGATATCGTCCTGGCTGGTGGCATGCTGAACTACACGAAGAAGAAGGCTGCGGCGTAGGAGATCGTCATGGAAAACCTGCTCTCGTGGCTCGGTGGGATCTTCCTGGTTGGGATCGTGGCATACCTGGTTGCGCGTAAGCGAGGATCGACCTGAAAGGTATAGGGCCCCGCGGTGCGGGTGCCGACTTTGACTATGCCGAGCTCTTGTCCCCTGGCCTGCCGAGGCCAGGGGATTTTTCTTTCTGATCTAAAGGAACAGGAAACCCTGGCGGCGGGAAGAGAAGTGACTGTTTCTTGACAGTGTGATGAAAGAAAGCTATCAAGGTATGCCCGGGGTATGGATGGGGGGCACGGGGCCCGTAGATGGAGCGATTGGAGCGGGTGCGTTGCGTAGTGTCTTGTCGGAGAGACATCTGAATGATCACGTTCCAGCGGGTCAACAAATGGTTTGGGACGCTCCACGTCCTGTGCGATGTAGACCTCTCGGTCCGAGCGGGCGAGGTAGTCGTCGTATGCGGCCCGAGCGGGTCCGGCAAGAGCACGCTGATCCGGTGCATCAACAAGCTCGAGCCGATTCAGCAAGGTGAGATCATCGTGGACGGGATGTCGCTAAGCGACCCGGCCACGGACCTCACCAAGCTACGGGCCCAGGTCGGCATGGTCTTCCAGCAATTCAACCTCTATCCCCACATGACCGCCCTCCAGAACATTACCCTTGCCCTAGTCAAGGTCCGCAAGCTGTCCCGACAGGAAGCCGAGCGGATGGCCCGAGACCTTCTCGGCAAGGTCGGGATGCCCGAGAAGGCCGACCACTATCCGGCGGAGCTCTCCGGGGGCCAGCAGCAGCGGGTGGCCATCGCTCGGGCCCTGGCCATGCAGCCCAAGATCATGCTCTTCGACGAGCCCACCTCGGCCCTGGATCCGGAGATGATCAGCGAGGTTCTGGACGTCATGGTCGAGCTGGCCAAGGAGGGGATGACCATGATCGTGGTGACCCACGAGATGGGCTTTGCCAGGAAGGTGGCCCACCGGATCATCTTCATGCACGAGGGCCGGATCGTTGAGGAAGGTGGGCCGGAGGAGTTCTTTGCCAATCCCAAGGAAGAGCGGACTCGGGCGTTCTTGAAGAAGATCCTGGTGCATTAGAAGTAGCCTTCAGCTCTTAGCCGTCAGCCGTTGGCCGGGGAAAGAAAGGATGGGCCGAAAGCTGACCGCCGAGCGCTGAATGCTGACGAGCGATCGGGAGAGGAAAGGATGAGGCAGATGCACCGCGCGTTGCACCTAGCGGTTGTGGCCGCAGTGGTCCTTGGCCTGGCGGCGGCCGGATGGGCAGCCGAGATCACGCTGGAGAAGATCAACCGGACGGGGGTCTTTACCGTCGGGACTAGGACCAGCTCGCCTCCATTCGGGTATATCAACAAGCAGAACGAGTGGGTCGGGTTCTCCATCGACCTGGCGAGGTTGGTCCACAAGAACATCGAGAAGAAGCTGAACAAGGCCATCAAGTTCGAGTTGAAAGAGAGCACGCCGGCCACACGGATTCCGCTCCTGTCCAGCGGAGCTGTGGATCTCATCGCCGGCACGATGACCGACACCCGCGCTCGCCGGGACAGCGTGGACTTCAGCCTGACCTTCTTCGTGACCGGCGCCCAGTTCCTGGTGAAGGAGGGCGGCCCGATCCACGGCATCCAGGACATCGCGGGCAAGCGCGTGGGCGCCCAGCAGGGCTCCACCAACGAACGGATCATCCACGAGCGGGTCCCGCAGGCCCAGCTCGTCGTCTTCCCGGACCAGCCGGCGGCCTTCACGGCCCTTGTCCAGGGACGCGTTGACACGTACACCAACGACGGCGTCCAGCTCGCCGGACTGAAGGCCAAGGCGTCCAATCCGAAGGAGTGGAAGATCGTGGGTGACGTCTATAGCTATGAGCCGTACGGAATGGCCGTGCGGAAGAACGACTCCGACTTGCGCGCGATCGTGAACAATAGCCTGATGGAGGCCATCGAAGGCGGCGAATACTTCAGGCTCTACGACAAGTGGTTCGGCCCTAAGAGTGAGGTCCCCTATCCATTGAGCGACAGCGCAAGGTCTTTCCTGATGATGCAGGTAGTGCCAAAGTAACTCGCACCCCAAGGCGCGAAGCCCGGCAGGGCCGCCTGTGCCCTTCAGGGGGCATCGCATTCCGGCCGTGTCGCTTGGCGCACTCCTCGGCATGAACTACGACTTCCAATGGAGCGTCCTCTGGACGGGGGAGCATGGGCGGTGGCTCCTTCAGGGGATCTGGACCACGCTCCGGATCTCCGCCCTGGGCTGGATCGTCGCCTGTGGCCTCGGGATCCTGTCGGGCGCGCTTCGGACGGTGCCGTTCCGACCCCTCCGCGCTCTGGCGAGCTGCTACGTGGAGTTCTTCCGGAACGTCCCTCTCCTGGTCTGGTTCTTCTTCTGGTACTTCGGCGCCCCTCAGGCCCTGCCTCGCGTCGCCCAGGACTGGCTGAACCTCCACGGCCCCGAGTTCTGGTCGGCGGTGGTGGGTCTCGGTGTCTACCACGGGGCCCGGATGTCCGAGGTGATCCGCGCCGGGATCCAGTCAATCCCCAAGACGATGCTCGAGGCCTCCGTTGCCACCGGACTCTCGCTCGGGCAGGCCTATCGGCTCGTCATCATCCCGATCGCGCTGCGGCTGATCATTCCCCCCGCGACCAACGAGTCGTTGAACCTCCTCAAGAACTCCTCGCTGGCCCTCACGATCGGCGTGGCCGAACTGACCTTCATGACCCGCCAGATCGAGGCCTATACGGCCAAGGCGTTCGAGGCGCTCACCGCGGGCACCCTTATCTACCTGGTCCTGTGCCTTGGGATCGCGTCCATCATGGGTCAGGTGGAGCGGCACTTCCGCATCCCGGGCCTGATCACCCGCGCCGGGAGGGCCGAGCATTGAGCTTCGACTGGGGGGTCATCGCCGGCAACTGGAAGTTCCTGCTACTCCAGGGACTCCTTGGGTTCGGCAGTTTTGGGGGCGGAACGCTCCGCTTGGCGATTCCCGCCATGGTGCTCGGGTCCATTCTGGGGGTCATCGTCGGACTGTGTCGTCTGGCCCGCCGCCCCTGGATCTACTACCCCGCGGTGCTCTACGTGGAGTTTTTCCGGGGCGTTCCGCTGGTGATGGTGATCTTCTGGTTCTGGTTCCTCATCCCGCAGATCACTGGGCAGCGGCTACCGGAGTACGCCGTGGCCCTCGCCGCCTTCGTCGTCTTCGAGGCGGCCTACCTCGGGGAGATCATCCGGGCCGGGGTTCAATCCGTCCCCCGCGGCCAGGTTGACGCAGCGATGACGGCGGGACTGACGTATGGGCAGATGATGGCCCATGTCATCCTTCCCCAGGCCATCCGGAACATGATCCCCTCGCTGGTCACGCAGTTCATCGTCCTCTTCAAGGACACCTCCCTGGCCTCGATCATCGGGATGATGGATCTGACCAAGGCGGCCCAGACGGTCAGCCAGCGTGAGATCCGCCCCTTCGAGATGTACCTCTTCATCGCCGTGGTCTACTGGATCTGCACCTACAGCATGTCCCGCCTGAGCCGGCGGCTCGAGATCAAGATGTCTCCTGAGCAGGCGCCAACGCGGCCCGCCGCCCCGCGTCAGGCCTCTCGCCCCGCGCCCGCCTGACTCGACCGACAAGTAGCCCCTCCATCCCTGGGGTCGGGCACGCGGAGGCAGGTTAGCGCTGTAGTGTCCGAAGCTTGGAGA
>JBGPUH010000060.1:0-10235 GCA_041491025.1 Methylomirabilis sp. (SeqCode) | reverse complement strand
CCGCAAGGCGGGGAAGTCGATAAGGCCCGTGTCCAAATCCTTCACTACGCAGCCGAACTGGTGGATCTGCTCGATCCCCCGCCGTAGCTCCTGGGCCATCGATTCCAGCTCCTCTTTCAGCTTCGCGAACGCCCTGCCCTCGGCTGTCGCGCCATTCCCACGGACATGCGCGCGGAGCATTTCCATCTTGTCCTGATTGATGCCCATCTCGCGGCGGACGGCGATAAGCTGTTCGAGAATCGGTCGGAGGCGCGGAAGGAGTCGATTGGCTTCTTCGAGGGTGAAGTGCTTCTCGGCCATCCTGTGCTCGGCTGGGAGGTAATGGGAATTGTTCAGTAGCCATGGCTGCGAAGCCACGGCGCCGCAGGCGAGGCAAGCCTACGACAGGCGAATGCGAAATGCAAGCGGTTTTGCGGGGAATCCAAGGCACATTCGTCACCCAGAGATACGAGATTGCTTCGCGTCGCTCGCAATGACGGGCGAGGGGCAAGACCTATCGGGGCAGGCTGCAAAGCGCGGCGGTGAAAAAGAGGACCAGAAGGACAAGAAACCCGAGGATCAGGTGGCGGACGGCGGTGCGGCGGGCCTGCTCAGGGGATGGCTCCGGCGATTCCATGCGCAGGGGTCATCAGTGGGGCTTCTCGCCGGACCTCACCCCGGCCAGCGCCTTGTCGTTGGCGTAGATCGGCACACCGGCACGCAGCGCGAGGGCGATGGCATCGCTGGGCCGGCTGTCCACCGTCAGCTCTTTCCCGTCGGCCTCGAGATAGAGGGTGGCATAGTAGGTGTTGTCCCTGAGGTCGCTGATAATCACCCGCCGCAGGCGGGAGTGAAAGGTCGAGAGGAAGGAGAGCGCGAGGTCGTGGGTCAAGGGACGGGGGGACTTCATCTGCTGCAAGGGGACGGCGATGCTCTGGGCCTCGAAGGGTCCGATGAAAAGCGTGAGTTCCTGCTTCCCCTGTTTACCCCGAAGCAGGACGGTCGTCTGACCGCTTTCCTGCTCCGTCGCCACGCCGAGCACCTCCATTTCGTGCAAGCCATTGGGCTCTTCGGCGCCAGGGGCTGAGGGAGGCACGAGGAGGAGGGCGCTCAGGAGGAATGCGCTCAATAACCCCACCTGCGAGGTGACACGATGTCGCGTATTAGTCATTGATGCAGCGAACCAGGCGCCAGCCGTTGAGGAGGTTGACGCGGTGCACCTGATCAGTGGTCAACTTTGCCTCCTTCAGGAGTGGCATGAGCTTCAGGTCGGTTTTGAACCCGAGCTGGCCGCAGAGGGGGGCGACCAACTCCTCGAAGGCGCCGATGACCTTGTTCTCGCTCTTGAAGTGATTCAAGATAACGAGGTGCCCCTTTTTCTTGCAGACTCGCTTGATTTCCCGAAGGACCCGAACCGGTTCCGGGACCGCGCTGATGACATAGGTGGCCAGGACATGGTCGAAGTATTCGTCGGGAAACTCCAACTTCGAAGCGTCCATCACCTTGAGGGTCACGTTCTCCATGCCATATTCCTGAACCTTCTCCCTGGCCTTCTTCAGCATCTGCCGGGAAAGGTCGATGCCGACGAGGCGGCAATTCCGGGGATAGAGGGGAAGATTCAACCCGGTGCCGATCCCCACCTCGAGCACCTGGTCGTTCGGCCTGATCCCCAGCAGTTGCACCGCCGCGACCCGGCCTGGATGAAAAATCTTGTCGAAGAGGAGATCGTACATAGGGGACATGATGGCGTAGGCTCGCTTGATCTGCTTGTACTCTAAGGCGGGCATCTCTCCCTCCGATAACCCTGACATGGTAGGAAATTCTGACCGGATGATATCCCCCCAGGGTACAGGGGAAAGCATTATACCCTACCGGGGCCGCCGTGAAAACAAATTTTCATCAAAGTCCACCGGAAGCCGGACCGCCCGTCCCTGATAATCCCGATACAGGAGATAGCCGTGCTGTCGGCCGAAGTCGTAGAGCCGTTTCGTCAGCAGCACATCCTGCTTGCAGTACTCGATAACCCGCTCCAGCTCCCCCGCCTTGAACCAGGCCAGGCTCTGCAATCCGTCCGCAGACTTCCGCTCCCCGAGGGTCTCCTGGGTGAGGTGATCCAGCTTCAGGCGAAACCCCAGTCTCCGGTAGATGCACTCCAGGATGTCCAGGGCCGGGAGGGCGTTGTAATCCAGGTCGGCGTAGGCTCGCAGCACGTCGAAGTCGAATCGCCGAAGGTTGAATCCGATGATCAAGCGCGCCCTGGTAAGCTCCGCGATGAGGGCATCAACCTGAGGCTCGGTGTAGACACGGAACTCGGAGCGGTCAAGATCATAGACAACTCCCACGGCCATGCCCATCCGATGCCGGTGTTCCCACCCGCCGACGTCCTCGGCGCTCCGCTGCGTTTCCAGGTCAAAGACGAGAGCCGCCGGCTCCGCCGGAGGCGGATGTGGTTCCCGCTCCATCTCTGGATTGGAGCCGCTCATCGAAGCGCGACGGGTGGGCTGATCGCCTTCGGCCCATTCTGCCTCCCGGAGCAGACCCCTGAGGGTAAGATGGGCGCCCGGCTTGTCGAGCGGCTTGTTGCCCGAGCCGCATTTCGGGGAATGGACGCACGAGGGGCAGCCGGACTCGCAGGGGCAGTCATCCAGGAGCTGCCGCGTCGTGAGGAACAGCTCCGGTAGCACCCGGAAGACCCGCTCGGCCAGCCCGATCCCCCCGGGGAAGCCGTCGTAGATGAAAATGGCCGCGCGGCCGACCTGCGGGTGGATCGGATACGAGATCCCGCCGATGTCCGATCGGTCGCAGAGGGCATATAGTGGAAACAGACCGATCATGGCGTGCTCCACCGCGTGAATGCTCCCCATGAAGTGGAACGCTTTCTTCTCGATCAGCCTTCGGAGACCTTCGGGCAGCTCGAACCAGAGGCCGACGGTCTCGAAGGTCTGCGGGGGCAGATCCAGGGGAAACGCCCCGAGCCGCTCCTGTCCGAAGATCCGGCGGCGCTCGTACCCGGTCACCCGCTCGGTGACCTTCAGTCGTCCCAGGTGATACGGGATCCCCTGGTGATCCCGCGACTCCATCGTCTCGAGGATCTCTGTCTCTTTCTCGCCGGTTGGCTGGGTGTAGTAATCGACAGAAACGGGCCTGGCGTGGACCTTGTGCAGGGTCAGGTCCAGGGCCTCGATTTCATACTGCTGCCCCTGATGGAGATAGATGGCGCCCGGATGGCACTCGTGGAGCGCCCGGACCCCATCGATGGTACCGACGGCTCGGCCGTCAGGATCGAGAATCGCACATGCCTCTCCCAGCGAGCGGATGTTGATCCGCCGCTGCGGGTTTCGCTCCCTGGCGTACCACTCGGTCCCATCTGCCGAAAGGAGCAGCCTTCCTTGGTCATGGAGGGCCTGGATGAGTTCGCCTTCGGCGGCATAAAATGCATCGTCGGTTCGCAGCGGAAGCTCCGACGCGGCGGCCACGAGGTGCCCGGCCAGGATCTGGCGGTTGCCGGGATCAACGATGGCCGCCTCATACGGGCGGCTGAAAAAGTCGTCCGGATGCCGGACGAAGTACTGGTCGAGGGCGTCGGGCAGTGCAACCAGGAGGATCAACGCCTCCCTGCGACCGCGACCCACCCGTCCACCGCGCTGCCACGTGCTGGTGATGCTGCCAGGATAGCCGACAAGCAGGCAGGCATCCAGCCCGCCCACGTCGATCCCGAGTTCCAGTGCCGATGTCGTCACGACCCCGGCGAGCCGCCCGGTGAACAGCCCTTGCTCGATCGCCCGCCGTTCGTCGGCCCGGAAACCGGCGCGGTAGGCCTTCAGCTTGGTGGCGAGTGTCCGATCGGCCTGCCGAGCCCACATGGCGATCAGTTCGGCGATCTTTCGGGCCTTGGCGAAGGCGATGGTTTTGAGGCCGGCGTGCAGGCACCGCAACAACAGCTCCGTCGCCGCGCCATACGGGCTGCCGATCGGATTGACCAGCAGAAATCGCTTGCCCCGCTGCGGTGCCCCGTCGCTTTCGATCAACTGAAACGAAAGCCCGGTCAGCTTTTCCGACAGCTCGAGGGGATTGCCGATCGTGGCCGAGCAGGCGATGAACTGCGGGCGGGCGCCGTAGGCGGCCGCCACGCGCTGCAGGCGGCGCAGGACATGGGCGATGTGTGAGCCAAAAACCCCGCGATAGGTGTGCAGTTCATCGAGGACCACATAGCGCAGGTTCTGCCAGAGCTCCCGCCACTGGGCATGGTAGGGGAGCAGGGAGAGGTGGAGCATATCGGGGTTGCTTAGCAGGAGCTGAGGCGGATCTTCCCGGAGCTTGGCCCGGCGGGATGCCGGGGTGTCCCCGTCCAAGATGGCTGCGCGGATATCATGCCCTGATGGGAGAAGAGCCTGAAGCGCCTTCAGTTGATCCTGCTCCAATGCCTTAATCGGGAAGAGCAGCAGGGCGCGGGCGGAAGGGTCGGTCAGGAGGCGCTCGAGGATCGGCAGGAGATAGGTCAGGCTCTTCCCGGACGCAGCCGAGGTCACCACCAGGGGATGGAGGCCTTCGCGGGCTGCCTCGATGGCGGCGCATTGGTGCGTGTACAGGCGTTCGATGCCGATCTTTCGAAGGGCGTCGCGAAGCAGATCGGGGAGAGGAACGGCAAGGTCGGCATAGGCGGCGAGCTTTGGCGGTATCTGCCTGAGGTGAACGGGTTCCCCTCGCTCAGCATGCCACTGGAGCAGCTCATCCACGAACCGCGCGACTTCTGGCATCGGCGACGTGGAAGGGGAGCCGATGGGCATGCGTGCCTTCGGGGCCCGAATCGTCGTCATGCTCGCTCGATCACGACCTTGGTGCCGGACGAGACCTGCTTGAAGACCTTCGGATCTCCCTGCACCTGACCTACCATGTTGACGGCGCTGGCAGGCCGTATCTCGTTTCCGCGGCTGGCAGGCGTTGGCCCGAAAAAGATGCAGAAGGCGGTGCCGGGTGGCCAGTAGCCCAGGTCTCCAGACTCGACAACCTCTTTCGCGTCCTTCTCCAGCTCTGCCTTGACCGGGATCGAAAAATAGATCTCGTCACCCCAGGTATTAGCCCACGCCTCGATCGGCAAGGCGTTCCAGATGGCATCCGCCGTGGGCGTCTGATGGAGGACCGCAGTGGCACTCACCTGCCCCGCTTTGATTGTGATCCTCCGGTTCTCTGCCATCCCGCCAAGTCTTTCAGGATAAATCCCCTGGTTCGTTCGGGCTGAGCCTGTCGAAGCCCGTCTGCGCTCAGATTAACAGCTCTTCTAAACCCTAACCCCCATACCCTATACCCTGGCTGTCTGCGCCACTCATGTAACACGCTAGGTGAAAAAGTGTCAAGGCCAAAACCCCCCTTTCATTCCTTCTCCCCGCAGGGGAGAAGGATAGGTTAAGCGGTAAGGGTAGATGATACGGGTAATCCATTACGGGGATGACTCAACCGCTCGTTGGGGCCTGATGCGACGAAGGGCGACTTCCGGCCGGCCCCGGCAGGCGGTTAACGGGACCATCTTACGCCTAAGGGCTTGGCACGCAGCGGGCAGTTCGCGTAGGCGATTTGACCGAGTCCGGCCGCACGTTCAGCGCCTGAAGGAGCTCCTGAAACTTCGGATGGGCATCGAGCAGCTCCCCGGCCATCTCGATGAGGGCCGTTACCTGGTGGCGGGGCAGGACAAAACTGGTGGGGAGCCCTAGAAAGCACTGTCGCTCTTTCTGGTCTTTGACTCCGTCGAAGTTCAGCTCGATCACGTAGGACTCAAGGTCGCCTCCAGCGAGCGGTGGGAGAGGAGGCTTTCCAGGACACCGCGCGTCGAGCGCCTCCTGACAGTGCTTCCATGCGAGTTGCGCCTTTTCCCGCTCACCAGCCAGCTCCCGCATTAGCTCGACCGTTTCGAAGGAGTAGTTGTCCATGCTGACCGTGGCCGTTTTGTACGCCACGGTCGCGAGGCCTGGAGGGCGCTGCCGTGTGTCAAGATCCTCAGACGGCGCGGTCCGCGCGTTGACCGAGATGATCACCAGTTTCTTGATCGTGCCGGAGAGCCTATCTCGGATGAACCCTCTGCTGTACTCGTCGACTATGGCCCGCAGTCCGATGTTGTCGGCCAGCCCACCGTCCATAAGGTGGACGTAGGGATGCGCCTGCTTTTCAGTATAGGCGAGGAGGTGCTTCGCCCATGTGTAGCGTCGCGGGTTGATATAGTAGTCGTTGAGGGCGAGCGACACGGCTTCTGGAACGGTAAATCCCGGAGCTGGCGGGAGGTTTTGCAGGCTGATCGGGCTGAGGAGGAAGGGGAAAGCGGAGGAGGCGGCAACAGCCCGGCCGATGGGGAACGCGAGCAGGTCAGATCCCAAGAAGTCGAACCGGTCCTGGGTGAATTCAAACCGTTCGCCGAGCTGCATGTGGGTGGCGTTAATGATCAGGAGGGGACGCCACTTCCGGGCTAGGAGATGCCCGAAGGTCTGCCCTCCGTAGATCGTCTCATCGTATAGCTCGGCTGCGAGATCGATCCGACTGAAGTAGGGTGAAGCGAGCCGGACCCAGTTCAGCGGATTCAGGACCCTTTTCAGCAGCTCCCACTCGATATCTCGGTAGAGGAACCGGTCGCCGAAGTCCTTGAAGATGGCATCCCTGTAGAGCGCGTAATGGGCGGCCGTGAAGGACCCTCCCGACACCGACGAGATGCAGTCCACCTCGTCAAGCAAGCGGATGGGTTGCCCGTTCCAAACTACGGGGATTGAGGCCAACCTGGAAAGAACCCCGTACGCGAAGGCTGCGGCCCGAGTACCCCCTCCCGAAAACGCGAGGCAGATGAAGAGGGAATCCGTATTAGAGCCGGCCTCCAACGTTTCGAATCGATAGCCTCGATCTGGGGCATAGCGGGATAGTGGCGCGTTGAGTGGGTAGTGGGCGCAGGCCACGGCCATGAGGCACAGGCCGATAAGAGCCGTGCGAAGTATGAGCAATCGCCCACAAATTCCCGCCTTGGGGAGTGCCATGGGTGTGGTATTAGTTAGGTTCGATACGCTTGACATTAACCCGCTCCATGCGGGAGAGGTTTTTTCTTAAAGCAAATCTCCATGGGCTTGATCGACGTTGTGTCTTTGAGAAGGACGGTCTGGGTAAGTGGCGTGAAGTCGTCTGGAGGCTCGAGCGTCACCGTGTGGGTTCCGGCTTCGACTTCGAGGGTCACGTTGGTCTTCTTATCTCCTGCCGGGCGTCCGTCGATCTTCACGCCACGATCCTCGGGAAACGTTACCTTCAGAAATTCCATCGGCATGGGTCACCTCCAAACCAGCGGATGGAAGTGCTGGATCAGCCTCCCACCTCGCGAATTGCCCGGGTCCCTATGGTTCTTGATGTTACAAGCGCCAGAGGAATCTCAAACGCCATGTTCCCAGGCACGCCCGCATCCGTCAAGGCAGAAGCGTACGGGCTAGGGAGGGGAAAGTCGCGCATTGTTTACACGCGCACGCGACTCTGAACGGACGAAGGGCGGAGCAGGGTGAGGAGCAGGAGGGCTGCAAGCGCGGCAAGGATCGCCCCGGTCGTGAACGCGATGCCTGCGCCGAATCGCTGGTACAGATACCCCATCAGCAGGCTGCTGGGGAGGGCGGCGATGCCGATGCAGAAGTGGTAAACGCCGAACGCTGAAGCTTGGCGTTCCGCGGGGACCAGATCGGCGATCAAGGCCCGTTCCACTCCCTCGGTGAGACCAAAGTAGAGGCCATAGAAGGCAAAGAGGGCCCAGATCTGCCATGGGTGGCTTGCCGCGCCGAACCCGAGGTAAGCGAGCGCGTAGATTAGCCACCCGGCAATAATGGCGCCCCGCCTTCCCCGTAGGTCAGAGAGGATACCACCCGGCATTCCCGTTGCCGCCTTGATAACGTGAAAGAACATCCAGAGAAGCGGGAGGTGTGCCACCGCGATGCCGACATCCCGTGCTCGAAGCAGGAGGAAGGCGTCGCTTGAGTTGCCCAGGGTGAACAGGGTGACGACCAGAAGGAAGCGGATCAGTTGTCCATCCAGGCGGGCGGCACGCCGTGGCTCCCTCGAGGCCGCACGCTCGACCTGGACCTCGCTGACCCACAGAACCAGGATGAGGACCGAGAGGAAACCGGGGATCGCGGCGAGCAGGAAGATCATCCGAAGCCGCTCGCCCAACATCGCCAGCAGCCCAAAGGCCAGGGCCGGGCCAGCCACGGCCCCTAGGTGGTCCATCGACCGATGGAACCCGTAGGCCCGTCCCCTGATTACCGCGTCGGTGGATGCGGCGATCAGCGCGTCCCTCGGAGAGGTGCGCAGCCCCTTCCCTAGCCGGTCGGCGAACCGGACCGCCAGGACATGCCATGGGGCGAGCGCGAAGGCAACGAGAGGTCGGGTGAGGGTGGAAAGGGTGTAACCGGCGACGACGAGCCCTTTACGCTGGCCTAACCGATCGGAAAGCCAGCCGGAGCCAAGCTTCGTGAGGCTGGCCGCGCTTTCAGCGACTCCCTCCACCAAGCCGACGAAGGTCTGCCCGGCCCCGAGGATGCTGGTGAGGAACAGCGGAAGGAGCGGGTAGATCATCTCGGAGCTGACGTCGGTGAACAGGCTGACCAGCCCGAGGGCGAGGACGTTCCGGCTCAGACCGAATACGCCGCCGCTTCTCGGGCTCGTGGCTTGTGCAGACAATGCTGGTAGCCTCAATCAGGGGTGCGTTCGGAAGGGGGTAAGAGATTCACGATTGTAGAACAGCGATCGGGGCACAAAGCATCTACCGGCTTGATCTGCGTCCTACGACATGCTTCCGCGTCCGCCGTGCTGAAGGAGAAGGACTAGTTGATCAATGACCTCTCGGTTGAGCGGAAGATCCCTGAGGGCTGCGACGGTTTTCTGGAGATCGTATGTGCATCGTTTCAGCTCGGCAATCCCATCTTCGATGATCGCGTAGCTGGCTTCAGGGATGCCGTCTCGCGGCTGACCCACACTTCCCGGATTGACGACCACCCGCGACCCGATCCCGCGCACCATCGGGAGATGCGTATGCCCCAGGAGGATGAAGTCGGCCTTGACCCCTTCGATCTCTCCGCGTAGCTGGTCGTCGGGGAGGTCGGGCGTGATCTCATATCCGTAAAGCTGGTCTCGAGGCGTGGCATGGATGGCCGCAAAGCGGTATCCGTCAATCTTGAATTCGGCGGAGGTTGGCAGCGTTCGCAACCACTCGAGATTCTCACCTTCGAGAATGGTTCGATGGTAGGCAAGGGTAGCCTCCGCCAGCGCTTTGTTGGGTGGCGCGCACTGACAATCGACATCCAGAGCCAGAGCGTTGTCGTGATTGCCGCGGATCGTCACGAAGGCGTGGTCCTTAACGAACCTGATGACTTCGTTCGGAGCGGGCCCGTAGCCGACCAGATCTCCCAGGCAGATCAGGCAGTCGAATGGCTCCTGTGTGACGGCCTCAAGCGCCGCCAGATTTGCGTGCGGATCAGAGATCACCAGTATTCTCATGAAGTGCTCACTTCGTGGGGTCAGCCACCGCGATGTGCCCTTCGGAAATCAAAAACTCCTACCAAAGGCAACCCTTCAGTAGGAGCTATCAACCCCGAATGAAACACCGGGATAACTTATGCCACGAACTCCATCGCCTCAATTTACTTGGCTGTATACCAGAGAGCCTCGGGGCTGTCAAGGTCAATCGGGGCGAAATTCCCAATGATTGCGTTTGGGTTGGCCATGATGTATGATCTGAAGAATTCTGTTGCTTTCCTTCCATGAGACAGGAGGCGCCGGTGCGGAGCTATCGGCAAGCGATAGCGGACGAAATTCTCCCTGCGGTTAGCAAGCCATCCCGCTATATCGGGATGGAGTGGAACGCCATCAAGAAGGACCCGTCCCTGGCGAAGGTCAAGATCGCTCTCGCTTTTCCCGATACCTACGAAATCGGCATGTCCCATCTGGGACTGAAGATCCTCTATCAGATTCTGAACGGGCATCCGGAGTTCCTGGCGGAGCGTGTCTACGCGCCCTGGGTGGATGCGGAAGAGCGCTTACGGGACCGGGGGATTCCCCTGTGCAGCCAGGAATCGGCTTACAGTCTGGCCGATTTCGACGTGATCGGCTTCACACTCCAGTACGAACTCTCCTACACGACCATCCTGAACATGCTGAACCTGGCCGGCATCCCTATGAAGAGCGAGCAGCGGCGCGCAGGGGATCCGTTCGTCATCGCGGGTGGGCCCGTGGCCTTCAATCCCGAGCCGATG
>JBGPUH010000059.1:0-10400 GCA_041491025.1 Methylomirabilis sp. (SeqCode) | reverse complement strand
TCCTGGAGATGGGAAGATCGCATGAGTAGTGGGCGGAACCCATGGTGATACGGTCGGTGGAGCAATCGGAGGATCTGTTAATCGGGCAGGCGCAGGAGATCGCGGCTCGGATGCAGAGCGGCCCCGCGGAGCTGTATCTGGCCGGCCTCTTCGGGGCGTCGAAGGCGCTGATCCTGTCGGAGATCTCTCGTCACGCGGGGCGGCCCCTCCTGGTGGTGGCCCCCTCGGCTGGCGAGGCCGAAACTTTGGCCAAGGACCTCCAGTTCTTCTCCCGTGACCCGGTCGGGTATCTGCCAGAGCGCGACGAAGACCCCGAAGTCCGATCCCAGCGAATTGCCTGCCTGACGGGTCTCGCTGCCAAGGAACTGCCGCTGGCTGTCGTCTCCATCCGGGCAGCCCTCGAACGCCTCTCACCCCCCGCAGCGCTTCTTGGCGCGGCCGTTACCCTGCGCGTCGGGCGGTTGATCCCGATGGACGAGCTTCTGGGCGCCCTGGAGGTGGGTGGCTACCGCCGGGCGAATCAAGTGATGGACCGAGGTGAATACAGCCTGCGGGGAAATCTTCTCGACCTCTTCCCGCCCGGATGCGACTTTCCCATCCGGGCTGAGTTTTTCGGGGACGAGCTGGTTGAGCTGCGCGAGTTCGACCCTGCTACTCAACGCTCCGTCCGCTCTGTAGAGCAGATCGGCGTCCCGCCTGTTGTAGAGGTTCCGCTGACGGCGGAGGCGTGCGGGCAGGCCCTGCGCACCCTTCGCGCGGCGGAAAAGAGCCAGGGCGGTCAGGCCCCTGCGGAGATCATCAAGGCGCTTGAGGATCGCCGCCCCTTCCCGGGTCTGGACGCCTATCTCTCGTACTTCTACCTGGAAACCGCCGACCTCTTTCAGTACGTGGCGCCCGATGCGCTCTGGGTTTTGGCAGACCCGGCGGGTCTGGAAGCCCGTGCGCACGACTTGGATGAGGCCGCGACCCGCAGCGGCGACCGTGACTCTCCTGAGGGAGTCTTCCCCCTGATGTTGGAGTCCCCATCCTGCGGCTGGACGGACTTCGAATCGAAGCTCTCCTTGCGGCCGCGGATCTTCCTGGACGAATTCTCACAGACCAGCCCCGAGGGAGAAGACTCGCACATCGCCTTTAAGGTGGGGACCGTCCCGGCCTACCGCGGGCGACTCGCGGAGCTGGCGCGTGACCTGGAAGGGTGGCGGCGGCAGGGCCGCAGGATTCACCTGGTCTGTCGGAGTGAGGCCCAGGGTCGGCGGCTTCAGGAGGTGCTCAGAGAGCACGAGATCGTCGCGTCTCTTCGCGAGACGGTGGCCTCGCCAGGCGGAATCGCCATTCTTTCAGGTAAGCTCAGCGGTGGCTTTCACCTGGATCAGGCGGGCCTGACCTATATCACCGAGGCCGAGATCTTCGGGTCTCGACACATCCCGCGCCGCCGGGCCCGGCCGAAGGAGGCCTCCCCCTTCTCCTCCTTTGAGGACTTGGCGTTCGGCGATTTCGTCGCCCACGAGGATCACGGGATCGGCAGGTACAAAGGCCTGCGGCAACTCGATGCCGGCGGGATGGAGGGCGACTATCTCCTCATCACCTATGCCGACAACGCCAAGCTCTACGTGCCGACGAACACACTGCAGCTGGTCCACCGCTATCTGGGTGCTGACGGGGAGCCGCCCGCCCTCGATCGGCTGGGCGGCACATCATGGGCCAGGGCCAAGGAGCGGGTGAAAGCCTCGATCCGTGAGATGGCCCAGGAGCTGCTCACGCTGTACGCTGCCCGGCAAGTCATCAGCGGCTACGCTTCCCCCCCTGATACCACCTGGCAGCGGGAGTTCGAGGCTGGCTTCCCCTACGAGGAAACCCCTGGCCAGCTCCAGGCGATCGCCGACGTGAAGGCTGACATGGAGCGAGACCGACCGATGGACCGCCTGATCTGCGGAGATGTGGGGTACGGCAAGACTGAGGTGGCGATGCGGGCCGCATTCAAGGCCGTCATGGGGGGAAAGCAGGCGGCGGTTCTGGTCCCGACCACCGTCCTGGCCTTGCAACACCTGCAGACCTTTTCCGAAAGGTTCAATAGTTTCCCGATCAAGGTGGAGATGCTCTCCCGCTTCCGAAGCCGAAAGGAACAGGCCGAGGTGCTGCGCGGCCTCCGTGATGGGGTGGTGGACATCGTCATCGGGACCCACCGCCTGCTTCAGAAGGACGTCCGCTTTCGAGACCTGGGTCTGCTGGTCGTGGATGAGGAGCACCGCTTCGGCGTCGCGGCTAAGGAGCGCCTGAAGCAGCTCAAGCGGCAAGTGGATGTCCTGACCCTGACCGCGACCCCGATCCCGAGGACCCTTCACATGTCGATGCTGGGGGTCCGGGATGTCAGCACCATCGAGACGCCCCCGGAGGACCGCCTCTCGATCAAGACGAACGTCGCCAGGTTTGACCAGACACTCATCCAGGAGGCGATCGAGCAGGAGCTGGACCGGGGAGGGCAGGTCTTTTTCGTCCACAATCGTGTGGAGAGCATCCAGGGCATGGCCAACCTGATCAAGCGGCTGGTCCCCAGGGCCAAGCTGGCCGTGGCTCACGGCGAGCTGCCGGAAGCGCGCCTCGAGCGGATCATGTACGATTTCTACACCGGCAAATCCGATGTCCTGCTGTGCACGACCATCATCGAGTCGGGCCTGGATGTCGGCAATGCCAATACCATCATCATCGATCGGGCGGACGCCCTCGGCCTGGCCCAGCTCTACCAGCTCCGCGGACGGGTCGGTCGCGACCGGCGACTGGCGTATGCGTACCTCCTCGTCCCGGAAGACGCCGCCCTTTCCGACGTCGCCAGGAAACGGCTCCAGGTTATCGCGGAGCTCACTGAACTCGGATCAGGATTCAAGGTGGCGGCGAGGGATCTGGAGATCCGCGGTGCGGGAAACCTCCTGGGGCCGGAGCAGCACGGGCAGATCGCCGCCGTTGGGTTCGATCTCTACTGCCGACTGATCGAGTCAAGCGTCAGGGAGTTGAAGGGTGAGGTGGCGGCCGAGTCGGTCGAGCCGTGCGTCAGGCTGGAGGCAGAGGGATATCTGCCCGAAGCCTACGTGGAAGACCCCCACGTCAGGCTCCAGCTTTACAAGCGGCTGGCCGCTCTGTCCGAGACCGAGGAGGTTTCGGCCTTCCGCGAGGAACTGGTCGATCGTTTCGGCGAGCTCCCGCTGCAGGCGGAGCGTGTGCTGGCCGCGGTGAGCCTCAGGATCCTCGCCCGGACATTGGCCATCCGTGAGCTCGACGCCAGGGGCGAAACGATTCGCCTCGTCTTCCGCGACGCGCCACCCTTGGCCGCGGAAAAGGTGGCGGACCTGCTTCGCGCAGAGGCGGGCCGTCTGCGCTACGTCCCACAGGACACGTTGGAATACCGGGTCAACGGCGGCGAAAAGATCGCCACGGTTCAGACCCTCCTTATGAGACTGGCGGAGTGTCGGTGAACGGGATGCGGCGCGGGGTGCGAGGTGCAGTCGGAGCACCCCTGTACCCCAGACCCTCTACGCTGACCCTTGGCCTCGTCGCGGGCTTCGCCCTCCTATGCGGAATCCTGACGGCCGCGGCGTCCGAGGGGGTGATCCTCGATCGCATCGTCGCCGTTGTCAACGATGACGTGATTACGCTGACCGAGGTGCAAGAGGAGGGGCTCCAAACAATCCGAAGGATCGTGCAGGAAAGCCTGGGGGAAGAGCGAGAGCGCCGGCTTCGCACCACCGAACGTCAGATCCTGGATGAGCTGATTCTCAGGAAGCTTCAGCTTCAGGAGGCGAAAAAAGAGAAGATCGAGGCGACCGCAGCCGAGGTCCGATCCGCCATAGAGGATTTGAAAAAGCGCAACGGTCTCACCAGCGATGAGGAGCTACAGGCCGCCATGTCCAGAGAATTGCTCAGCGAGGAGCAGTTCCGAAAGGGGATCGCCGAGCAGGTAGCCCTGACAAAGCTGGTGGCCAGGCAGGTGCGGTCGAAGGTTGTGGTCCTGGACGAGGAAGCCCGGCGCTACTACGATGAACACCAGGAGCAATTCAAGGATATCCCCCAGGTGAAGATCCGCCATCTTCTGGTGGCTGTTCCGCAGCAGCCCACACGGGACGACGTCCTGCGGGCCAAGAGCCGGATTGAAGAGGCGCAGGTGCTGATGAAACTGGGAGCCAAGTTCTCTACGGTAGCCAAGCAGTACGCGGACGGCCCGCTCGCCTCTTCCAGCGGTGAAATCTGGACGATGAAGCGCGGAGAGCTCGCGCCGGAACTGGAACAGACGGCCCTTGCCCTGCCGATCGGTCAGGTCAGCGGAATCATCACAAATCCGGCGGGCTTCCACCTGATCCAGGTGGAGGAGCGAGTAGCGGGCCAGATCCTCCCATTCGATCAGGTCAAGGAGGCCGCTCGGAACACGCTCTTTGATCAGAAAGCTGAGACCAAGTTCAAGGAGTGGGTCCAGACCCTGAAGGCCAAGGCCAGCGTCGAGATGAAGATGTAGACGTGAGGTGCGAGGTGCGAAATGAGAAGTGCGCGCCCAGAGGTGCGGGGTGCGAGGTAAGAAGTGCAAAGCAAAAAGTGCGCGGTGCGAAGCCTGCTTTCCTAGACCCTATACCCTAAACCCTGCCGTATACCTTACCCTAGCCCCTATTCTTTCCCCGCCTTCTTCAGCCGTCGCTTCACCAGTTGCCGCTTTGCCGGGCTAAGGCGGTCGATGAACAGGACGCCATTCAAGTGGTCGATCTCGTGCTGGAGGATACGCGCCAGCAGGTCGGACGCTTCCAGGATAACCTCTTGTTCATTCCGGTCATACGCCTTCACCACCACCCGCTTGAATCGCGGCACCCCCTCCCTCAGGTCTGGAATGCAGAGACATCCCTCCTCCTCCACGATGTGCCCATCGGCGGCAACCAGCTCGGGATTGATGAGGGCCATCGGCTTGGTGAGCTTTCGCTCGTCGTGCGGGTCCACCACGATGACCTGCCTGAGCGCGCCCACCTGGGGAGCAGCTAGCCCCACGCCGGGGGCAGCATACATGGTTTCCATCATGTCATCGATGAGGCGCTGAAGCTCGCCGTTGATTGATGTGACCTTAAGCGACTTCTTTCGTATGACGGGGGATGGATAGATCAAAATCGGCAGCTTCGCCATTCGTATCCTCTTACGTCAGGCCGAGGGCCAGATCGGCATCGGCGTTGAATGAGAGCGGGGCACGCTCACCGCGTACAAGGCGAGGGTAACCGGCGGCCGCGATCATGGCCGCGTTGTCGGTACAGAGGGAGGGGGTGGGGTAGTAGACCTCAATTCCCTCATCCGCAGCCAGTTGGGTCAACTTCACCCTGAGCCTGCCATTGCAGGCCACGCCTCCAGCCAGGACGATTCGCCCGAGGGCGGTAGAGGCCTTCGCCGCAGCCACGGTGACGCGAGCCAGCACCTCCACCACAGCCTCTTGAAAGCTGGCGCAGACATCCGCCACAAGCGCAGGGTCAAGGGTGGAGGGTCTAGGGTCTAGGGCAGTTCCCTCTGAACCCTGAACCCTATACCCTAGACGCTTGACGTAATTGACGACTGCGGTCTTCAGGCCGCTGAAGCTAAAATCGTACGATCCTCGCTGTGGCATCGATCTGGGAAATCGAATGGAATCTGGATCGCCCTTGCGAGCCCGCTCCTCGATCAGCGGCCCCCCTGGATAGCCAAGCCCAAGGAACTTCGCCACCTTATCAAAGGCCTCTCCCGCGGCATCGTCCCTGGTGCGACCGAGCAGGCGGTACTCTCCCGAGGCTGTCGCCGAATAGAGATGGGTGTGCCCGCCCGACGCGACAAGCCCGGTAAAGGGAAAGCTGAGGTCCTCGTGGTCGAGCAGGGCGGCATAGAGATGGCCCTCCAGGTGGTTGACGCCGACCAGTGGGATGTTGAGAGCGAATGCGAGCGCCTTGCCGAAGGAAAGGCCAACCAGCAGGGAGCCGATTAACCCGGGACCCGCCGTGGCCGCGATGCCGTCGAGATCGTCGAGGGTCACCCCAGCCCTGGCGAGCGCCTCTTGCACCACCGGCCATATCGCCTCCACGTGGCGGCGCGAGGCCAGCTCAGGAACGATTCCGCCGTAGGGCGCGTGGAGAGCATCCTGGGAGGCGATCACGGAGGAACGGATTCGACATCCATCCTCCAGGACGGCAGCCGCCGTCTCGTCGCACGAGCTTTCAATTCCCAGGGTCAGGTGTGCCATCGCAATGACGAGCAGTCAGCACTCGGCACTCAGCAATCAGCTGAATGCTGACGGCTGATAGCCGACGCTTCGATTACCCCGCGTTCCCCTTGGCGAATCCCTTCTCCAGGATCCGACTGGCCTTCAGAATCTCCATCGCCCGCTTCAACTGGACGTCGGTGTTGGGATCGGGTCCCTCTCGCTTTCCGATCTGCAGGCTTGGATCTCCCTCCTCCTCGGATATCTTTTTCTCTGGGCGCCCCCCAGGCCGCTCCTTTGCTGCCTCAGCCTCTTTTTCACCGTGGCCGGGGGCCTTGGCCAGCGTGGGCCGCGGCACCTCTACCACAATATCAGGGAGAAGGCCGGTGCCGTGGATCGATCGTCCCTTCGGGGTGAAGTACTTCGCCGTCGTCAAGCGCAGGCCGGAGCCGTCGCTCAGGGGAATCACGGTCTGGACCGAGCCCTTTCCAAAGGTCTTTGTCCCGAGCACCACCGCACGTTTCCAGTCCTGCAGCGCGCCCGCGACGATCTCCGAGGCGCTGGCCGAGCCACCATTGACTAGGACCACTATCGGGACCTTGGGGATCTGAGCCCCGTGTTCGGCCGAGAAGCGGAGGTCCTGATTCTTGATCCGTCCCTCGGTGTAGACGATGAGCTGGCCTTTGTCCAGGAACAGGTCGGTCACGTGCACGGCCTGATTCAGGAGGCCGCCAGGGTTGTTGCGGAGGTCCAGCACCATTGCCGACATCCCGTTCTGTCCCAATTGCTCGATCGCCTTCAGGAGATCTTTCCCGGTCCGCTCCTGGAATGAGCTGACCCGGATGTAGGCAATCCCGTCTCCGAGGTCTTTGCTCTTGACGCTCTTCACATCGATGATCTCGCGAACCAGGGTCAGCTCGAATGGACCGGGGGACTCTTCCCGCAGAATGGTCAGGGTGACACTGGTGCCTCTTGGGCCCCGAAGGTTTTTCACCGCCTCCATAAGGGTCATGTCCTTGGTCAGTTTCCCGTCGATCTTCACGATGCGGTCCCCGGGGTGAAGCCCGGCGCGATCGGCAGGGGTGCCTTCAATCGGTGCCACCACCGTGAGCTGACGGTCCTTGACCGTGATCTCGATCCCCAGGCCGCCGAAAGAGCCCTGGGTCTCGACCTGCATCTCCTTGAAGATGTCCGGTGGCATGAAAGAGCTGTGAGGATCGAGCGTCTCCAGCATCCCTTTGATTCCACCGTAGATGAGGTCGCGCGGCTTGGTCTCGTCCACGTAATTGGCCTGAATAAGCGACAGGACCTCGGTGAAGACCTTCAGGCGCTCATAGCTGTCTTCGACAGCTGTGACCTCATGGCGGCCGCCGCCACTGATGATCAGCAGGACCAGGGTGAACGCTGCGATCATGCTCTTCCACCCGTTCCGGAAAACACCTCCAGGCATCATCCGTTCCTCCTAAAAGAAAGGGTTGAGGGTCTAGGGTTCAGGGTTCAGGGATCTTGCGTTGGGTCTAGACCCTATACCCTGTCATTTCATGTCAATTCGTGGCGAGCCAGGCTACGGGGTTCTGGGGCCTGCCCCGATGTCGCACTTCGAAATAGAGTTGTGAGCCGGCCACCGAGCCGGTGCTCCCGACCAACCCGATGGCCTGCCCTTTTGCCACGCGATCGCCTATCTTGACCAGGATCTCTGAGGCGTGCGCGTAGACTGTATAATACCCCTCTCTGTGGTCGAGGACGATCAAACGCCCGTACCCTTTGAACCAGTCCGCGTACAGCACGGTGCCGTCGGAGACGGCGACGATCTTTTGCCCCTCGGGGGCATTAATCTCGATGCCACGGTTGAAGGTCACGGTCCTATAGCGCGGGTGCTCTTGCCGGCCGAACGTGGAAGCCAGGGTGCCGGGAGTCGGCCAGGGCAAGCGACCCTTGAGCGATGCAAACGCCGCCTCTGTCCCTTCCGAAAGGGCGGGTGCTCGCAAAGGCTCGGGAGCAGGTCCTTTTCCGATCTGGGACGGGGGTCGCTTTTCGCGCTGCAGGCGACCGATAAGTCCCTGCAGCTCTCGGGCAGCCAGCTCTAGTTGATGGATGGCGGCCAGGTGGCCCTTCTTTTGCTCCTGAACCTTGGCCAGCAACACTCGTCTGGCACGTTGTTCATGGAGGACCTCTTCCCGCTTTGCCCTGACAGCCTTCTGGCTAAGGGTCAGGTCCGCCTTGGAGCGCTCCAGCTCAACCTGTTGTGTTTGAAGGGTCTCGAGCGCGCCTGTGTAGGCAGCAACCATTCGCTGATCCTGGTTCGCGATGGCCGAAAGGTATCGGATGCGGCGACCGGCGCCCGATAGATCCTCCGAGGAGAGCAGGGCCCGGACATAGCCATGGCCCCCCTGCTTGTAAATGGCACGCACTCGGCGCCGAAAGAGGTTCTTTATCTGGTTCAGGTGCGTCTGGGTCAACGCGATCTCTCTCTGGACGGCCTGCAGCCGCTCCGTGCTGGCTCGGAGCCGGGCCTGCAGCCCTTTCAATTCCCGCTCCTTCTGTTGGAGCTCTCTTTCTATCCGGTCCAGCTCTTCGAAGAGCGACTGCTCTTTTCGCGTTGCCTGCTTCGCCTGTTTCCGCTCCCGGTCCAGCTCCCGCTTGACCTGGTTGAGCTCTTCGCGCTTGTCGCGCAGGCGCGACGAGGACTCCGGTCCTTTTTCGGCTGCGAGGGTTGACGGCGGGCCAAGGAGCAGGACCGCCATGAGGGCCACCGCCCAGGTCATACGAGGCAAACGAGCCATTACTCCCTTCGAATGACTACAGTCTACATTTTGAGGAAGCGCCTGACAGCGATCGAGCTTCCCAGGGCACCGATCATTGCCCCTCCGCCTACCAGACTCGCCATCATAGGGGATTCCAGGAATCCCCGGTTCGCTGCTGTCGGGAGGAGCGGGGAGGTCAAGTTGAACGTCAGCGCGACGAAGCGGTACGCTGCAAACAGCAGGCCCAGGGCCAGCAGCGCCCCGAGGCTGCCCTGTAGCATCCCCTCCACCAGGAAGGGGGCGCGGATGTACGCCTTGGTGGCGCCCACGAGCCGCATGATCTCGATTTCTGCCGCGCGCGCATAGACGGCGAGTCGAATAGTATTCGACACGATCATGGCCGACCCCAGCGTCAGTACCGAACCGATGATGATGCCAAGCAGCTTCATGATCCTCACGATGTTGGAGATGCGCTCGATCCATTCTTGCCCGTACTGGACATCTTCGACTCCCTCGAGACGGCTAAGAAAGGCGCTGAGCCTCTTGAGGGTGTCGGGGCTCTGATACCCCTCCCGGATCTTGAGCTGAAACGAAGCGGGGAGCGGGTTGTCGCCCAACCCCTCGAGGAGGCTTTCCTGCCCCTTGAGTTCCCGGCGGAAGTTGGCGAGGGCCTCCTCCTTGGTGGTGAAGGTCGTGGCCTTGACGGCCGCCTCGTTCTGGATCCGTTTCCCGAGAATCTCCAACTGCGTCGGCGTGATCCTGTCATCCAGAAAGACAGACACCTGGAACTGTTCCTTCCATTCAGCGACAAGGGCGTTGAGATGCAGGACGAGAAGCAGAAAGATGCCGATGATCACGAACGATACTCCGATGGTGGCAATGGACGCAATGCCGCCCCAGCCGGCGCGAATGAGATTGATCAGAGCATGCGCGAATATATGCTTCAGCTTTTCAACCATTGCGTGTGCGCCGCGTGCAAGGGGGGATACGGCCTACGACCACTCTTCCACGATCCGTCCATGCTTAAGGAACACGGTCCGGCGGCCTGCCTCCTTCGCCAGCTTGAGGTCATGAGTGGCCACCAAGACAGTGGTCCCGCGCTCGTTGACCTCAAGGAGGAGCCGGATGACGTCCGCCGCCAATTCGGCATCCAGATTCCCGGTCGGCTCGTCTGCCAGGAGGATGAGGGGGTCATTCATCAGTGCCCTGGCGATCGCAACCCGTTGTTGCTCGCCGCCCGAAAGCTTGTAGGGCGGCATCTTCGCCTTGTGAGAGAGCCCAACCAGCTTCAGGAGTTGCTCAACTCTGCGTTGTCCCTCCAGAGTCGCCATGCCGACGACCCGGGCGACCAGAGTCAGATTCTCCTCAACGGTCCGGTCGCGAAGAAGCTTGAAATCCTGGAAGACGATGCCGAGTGTCCGCCTCAGGGGCGGCACCGCCCTCGATTTCATGCGGACGATGTTGCGACCGTT
>JBGPUH010000058.1:0-10455 GCA_041491025.1 Methylomirabilis sp. (SeqCode) | reverse complement strand
CCTTGCGGTCGCGATAGGCGTACTTTTTGGCCCGATCGACAGCCTCCTGGGCGCTCCGGTACGCCTTGCTTCGTTTTCCCCAGTACCCCTCAGCTTCCTTCAGAACTCTGTTCCTGCGCCGCCGTGTTTTGAATCCGCCTTTTGCTCGTGGCATCCTGTTCTCCCTGATTTCTGGAGTCCCCTAACACCCCTATCGCCCTTATCCTAGAGTCACTTGACCATCACGAATACGGGATCAGACGTCTCATCCGCGCAGTATCTGCTTTGGACACCAGGGCAGGCTTGCGCAGATTCCGCTTCCGCCGCTTCGGCTTGCCGGTTAGAAGGTGGCTCTTGGAAGACTTGTGACGCCGGATCTTCCCCGTCCCTGTCACCTTGAACCGCTTAGCCGCCCCTTTCAACGTTTTGATCTTCGGCACTGCCCCTCCTCCCTGTCAATGCTTGGGGGCCAGGATCATGACCATGTTCCGGCCTTCCAGCCTGGGGTGCTGCTCGATTGCCGCCACGTCCTTGAGTGCCTCGGCGAAGCGGTCCAACTGCACCCTACCACGATCGAGGTGGACCATTTCCCGCCCTCGGAACATCATCGTCACCTTTGTCTTATTCCCTTCCTTCAGGAATCGCTCGGCGTGCTTGGCCTTGAATTGGAAATCGTGATCTTCGGTCTTGGGCCGGAGCTTGACCTCTTTGACCTGAATGATCGTCTGTTTCTTCTTGGCCTCGCGCGTCTTCTTGCTCTGCTCGTACCGATACTTCCCATAATCCATGATCCGGCAGACGGGCGGCTTGGCCTCCGGCGCGACCTCCACCAGATCAAGCGAGAAGCTCTTGGCGGCATCGAGGGCTTCCTGAATCGGCAGGATGCCCATTTGCTCCCCATCCGGGTTGATCACCCTCACCTCTTTGATTCGAATCCGCTCGTTGACCCGGGCAGGTTTACTGATGGATGCGCCCTCCTTCACGTTGAGCCATCGCGGCAACCGCAAGAGATGGCTTCAGTTCCTCTCCGATAGTCGCGAGAAATTCCTCAATCGGCATGACACCCACGTCTCGCCCGCCGTGTTTCCGCACCGAGACGGTGCGTATCGTGGCCTCCTTCTCTCCGACAACGAGGATGTACGGGATCTTCTGGACCTCGGCATCTCGAATCTTGTAGCCAACCTTTTCGTTGCGGAGATCCACTTCGGCGCGCACCCCTGCCGCTTTCAGTCGATCAACGACCTGGTGGGCATATGGCTGGAACCGGTCTGCCACCGGCACCACCCGCGCCTGCACCGGCGCAAGCCAGGTTGGGAAGGCGCCTGCGTGATGCTCGATCAATACCCCGAAGAACCGCTCCAGCGACCCGAGAAGGGCACGGTGGACCATGAAGGGCCGATGGGGCCGGTTGTCCTCCCCGACATAGGTGATGTTGAAGCGCTCTGGCAGGTTGAAGTCGAACTGGACCGTCGTGCATTGCCAGGAGCGGCCCAGGGCGTCCTTCACCTTGAGATCGATCTTCGGCCCGTAGAAGGCACCGCCCGCCTCGTCGATTTGATACTGCAATCCCGCCCGGTCGGCCGCCCGTCGCAGCGCCTCGGTCGCCTCGTTCCAGACGCCCTCGTCCCCGATCGCCTTCTCGGGACGGGTGGCGATGTACGCGTCATAGGAATCGAAGCCAAACGTGCGGAGGAAGAATACGCTGAAATCGACGGCACGGGCCACCTCGTCAACCATCTGCTCAGGGGTGCAGAAGATATGGGCATCGTCCTGGGTAAACCCTCGAACGCGCAGGAGCCCATGGAGCACCCCGGCGCGCTCGAAGCGATAGACCGTTCCCAGCTCGGCGTAGCGCAGCGGAAGGTCCCGGTAGCTTCGAACCTTCGACTGAAAAATCTTGATGTGGAAGGGGCAGTTCATCGGCTTGACGTAGTAGTCGTTCCCCTCCATCTCCATCTTGGCATACATGTACTCCTGGTAAAAGTCCAGGTGGCCGCTGGTCTCCCATAACTTCGCCCGCCCGACATGCGGAGTATAGACGATATCATACCCGTTCTTGAGATGTTCCCGCCGCCAGAGGTCCTCGATAAGCGTGCGAACCAGCGCTCCTTTCGGATGCCACAGGACCAGACCCCCGCCCACCTCATCGTCTACGCTGAACAGGTCCAGCTCACGGCCCAGACGGCGATGGTCGCGCCGCTTCGCCTCCTCCAAGAGGAAGAGATGCTGCTCCAGCGCCTCCTGCGTCGGAAAGGCGACCCCGTAGATTCTGGTCAGCATCGGTCGCCGCTCATCGCCCCGCCAGTAGGCGCCTGCCAGATGCGTCAGTTTGAAGGCGCGGATGACCGACGTATCAAGGACGTGAGGGCCACGGCAGAGGTCCACGAAGTGACCGGTGGTGTAGAAGCTGGCCCGTTCCGCGCCACGATCAACCTCGCCCTCCAGTTCGGCCAGCTCCCCTGCTCCGGCACGGGCTGTCTCCCGGTCTCGGATCGCCTCCAGGATCTCCACCTTGTACGGTTGATTCACTGCGTTCGCCTTCGCGATCGCCTCTTCCAGCGGAACCTCGAACCTGACGAACGGCAATCGCCGCTCCGACAGTTCGCGCATCTTGGTTTCAATCGCCGGCAGATCTTCCGGGGTCAACACCCGGGGCGGCTCGATGTCGTAGTAGAAGCCGTCCTGGATCGCCGGGCCGATGGCGAATTTCACGCCGGGAAAGAGCGCCTCCACCGCGGCTGCCATCAGGTGGGCGGCGCTATGGCGAAGGATCGAAAGACCTTCCGGTGAGGAGGCCGTGATAAACGTGATGTGCGCCTCCTCATCGATGTGGCTGTTGAGATCGACGAGTCGGCCATTGACCGTTGCCCCGATCGTCTCCTTCTTCGCCGCCGGGTCCACAGCCTCCAACACACCCAGCACGGTCACCCCGGAAGGGAATTCATGGCGCCGCCCGTCGTCCAGGGTCACAATAATCGATGTCTGCCCGGTTCCACTCACCAGCGTCTCTCGTGTCCTCGTTTTCGATAAGAAAAGGGCATCACAGCGGCGTGATGCCCCCCTTCACCTAAATGATATCACACACGACAGCAAGAGGCATAACAATCATTCATTGGTAGGCACGGGCGGTCTTGAACCGCCGACCTCTTGCGTGTCAAGCAAGCGCTCTCCCCCTGAGCTACGTGCCTAAGCGTGCTCTCCTCCTTTGGGACCACCGTTGCACATCTTCAATCAAAGAGGCCCAACCTGTCAAGGGAAAAGGGCATTGGCAAGCCGATCAACTCGGCATCGCTCCACCCCGCATGCCTCCTTGCGTAAGTGTTCCGAATGCTCTGGTCAACCCCACGGCTACTATTTGTGCCCCGTCAACGCGATGTTGAACCCGCACCCCGGCGGCGCCATCAGGTTCGCCGGCAGGGTCCCGGTCGCGTTGATGGTGAGGGTATTCCCGGAGACTGATCCGGTGAAGGTCCCGGTGACGGGGATCGATTGACCAAGCGCATTGATAGTAAGCGTGAACGATCCATTCAGTGTGTTGTTTGCACCCACCGTCCCATTCGTCAAATTTATCGTGGCTTGTATTGGTGTGTTCGAGAAGGTAATGTTGGCGGTCCCGGAGCCGGTAAACGTGCTCCCGCTCTGCGTGATCGTCAGGTTAAACGCCGGCTGAATCGGGACCGACAGCGGGGGGTTGCCGCAAGCACTCGTCGCGGTCGCTGTCCCGGTCGTCGAGTAGACGCCGCTGATGCCGCTTGGGGGTGGCCCGCCGCCGTTGAACGCTGCCGTCACCGACTTAGCGCTGGTCACGTTGCTGAGCGTGCAGGTCGTGTTTGTCCCTGAGCTCGCGCAGGCCCCGCCCCAACCGCCGAAGGTGGAGCCGCCAGTCCCAGCGGCCGTCAGGATCACGGTCGTGCCACTCGCGAAGTTCCCGGTGCAGGTCCCGGGGCAGGTGATCCCCGCCGGGCTGCTCGTCACGGTCCCAGGTACGCTGTCCACGATCGAGACCGTGATGGAAACGGTACTGCCAGGCGGTGGGAAGAGCTGATTCAGCTTATCCTGGAACTCCGGCGAGCCGACGAACTGCGCGGCCACCTGATCCCGGGCGGCGTCCGTGTCGCCTTGTTGGTTCAGCGCGGCCACCCAGCCCGCAAGGCCCCCGCAGTCGGGCGCGCGGCCAGGGAAGACGAGGTAGAGGGCGCTCACGTAGTTGCTGGCGGAGCGGCGGGGGGTCCTGAACTCGCCCGAGTGGAGGAAACCGTCGAGCACCGTCGAGAGGACAGTGCTCCGCTGAAGCTGGCTCACGTAGCCGTTCAGGCCCCCCTGGTCGGGGGCGCGGTTGAGGATCCAGGCGTATAGTTCCGCCACGAAGGGGACCCGGGGGTCGGCGGGCGTGATGGGGGGCAGGAGGGCCCTGAACTCGGTCGAGGAGGTGAGGTCCGCGATGAGGGTGTCCCGGGTGCGGCAGCCGCTCTGCAGCAGCGCGAGGTAGGCGGTCAGGCCGGCTTGGTCCGGGGCGCGGTTCAGGAAGGTGTGGTAGAGCCGGTCGAGGAACTGCGTGTCGGAGAGGGACTGGCTCAGGAACTCCTGGGAGTGGAAGAAGTTGAGGACCGTCGGGATGACCGTCCCGAACTGCTGGATATTCTGGACGTGGGCGGCCAGGCCGCCCGCGTCCGGCTCCCGGAGGAGGACTGTCTGGTAGAGGCGGGTGACGAAGGCCGAGGCATCACCCCCCCCTCCTCCTGACACCTGGAAGGAAGCTGTCACCGTGAAGGACTGCGTCCCTGCGGCGAATCCAAAAGCGCTGATGAACCAGGTGCCGGCCTGGGGGTTGGAGAACTGGCAGGTTTCATTCGCGGTACCGATATCCTCGCTCACGCAGTCGGGGGTGGCCGGATGGGGGATTGCACCAAACTTGACGAAGAGATCGACATCCCCGCTGAGATTCGTGAGGGTGACCGTGAGCTGCGTAGCGCCAGTCGGGACGACGATAGAATAGTCCTTAAAGGATCCCTGTGCCACGGTGCCGCTGACCGGCACGCCGTTGGTGAGCGCGGTGGTGGTGCCGGGCCCTGGGCCGGGGCCACCGGTTTGATACGTCGCCGTCACAGTGAAGGACTGCGTTCCTGAGGCGAATCCATAAACGCTGATGAACCAGGTCCCGGGCTGCGGGTTGGAAAGCAGCGCGACGCTTGCCGGATCATTGATGGGGTCCGGGCAGGTTTCATTCCCGCCGTCGATAAACGGCCGGCAATCATACGCATCCAGGACGGGAAGCTGGCCGAACCGGACGTAGAGGTCCACGTCCCCAGTGGCATTAGTGGTGGTAACCGTGAGGTGGGTGGCGCCAGCCGGCACTTGGATGGAGTAGTCAGTGAAGAAATCAAACTGCACTGTTCCGTTGACCGGCACGCCGTTGGTGAGCGTGGTGGTGGTCGTTCCTCCTGAAGTCTGGTAGGTTGCTGTCACCGTGAAGGACTGCGTTCCCTGCGCAAACCCTAGGACGCTGACAAACCAGGTTCCTGGCTGGGGGTTAGGGAACTGGCAGGTTTCATTCCCGCTGTTCGTGCCCGGATGGCAGTCGAAGTTAAAGTCATTCGGAAGAATGTGATCGCCAGGGTCACGTCTCACGTACAGATCAACATCCCCTGAAGCATTGGTCGTGCTGACTGTAAGCAGCGTGGCGCCGGTTGGAACTACTATGAAGAAGTCCTTAAAGAGATTATGCTGGACAGTGCTGGTGACCCCCACACCGTTCGTGAGCGAGATCGGTGCCTGCGCCCAGGCCGCAGGAACGCGGCCCCCCACCACTGCCAGGATCGCCAACAACAGGACAAGCCTCAGAATCCCTATCCGACTAACTCCCTGCTGCTTCCCCATCATGCCCTCCGCTCCGCGGTCGCTCCTCGCGCTGCACACCGGGATCAGTTAGATTGAGATTTAGATTGAGATAATGAACCTATGTGACGTCGAGATTCTTGATAGTCCTCAATCAAAAGCAAACGCACCCTCTGCATCCTGAGCCCAGGAGCAAAAGGCGCGTCGCGTACATGGGTTAGCCACCCTGGAGGGCTCGTTGAGTAACAGTGAGCATGCCCTGCGAATTTTCTCTGGCCTTCCTGTCAGGTAAACTCGGTCACATTTCAACCCACAAGCTAGAACACGCCCTCCTGCCCTGTCAAGAGAAAAATCCACCATTTAGTACAGTTATCATACATGGGTAACACTCCCTCTTGCTTGTGGTAGAAGAGTGATAGCAATCCAGCCCTCATGGCGCTCGAGCCCTAGATTTCAAGCGCATTGCATTCCCAGAAATGGCTTGACCTGCGCCACAAGCTCTAATAACCTCACCGACAGTAACGGGGATATGCTCTCACTCTTTACCTCCTGTGACATTCCCCTGAAGATATCTGTTCAGTTCTTAAAGAAAGGCTGTTTAAGAGGGGATGCGGACTCCAAGGAGCTGAGGCCCCCTCTTCCATAATATCTACCCCAAGTGCCAAGGCTAAGTCGTCAGCCTGACCGTACGAGGAGCGGACGCGGGTGAAGACGTTTTCGTCAAAGACATGGAAATGGCATAGGATTCTCCTGATCTTGCTCGCTTCCGCCACCTTTATCATCCTGGCGTCAGCCGCTTTCCTCCGAGACGGGGCGGCCATTGCCGTGAGGGCGGCCCGGATCCAGCGGCGCGAGTTCCAGATCACGATCCCCGCAACCTCAACGGGGATCGTAGAATCCGGAACGGAAGTGAGGGTGAAAGCGGATGTGGCTGGGAGAGTAGTCCGCATTCTTGTGGATGAGGGGGATCATGTCCGAGCCGGCCAGACCCTCGCCATCCTGGATCAGAAGGAGGCCCAGGCCCAGGTGAACCTCGCCAGGACCAGCCTCCAGGCAGCCCAGGCCCGCCTGGCCCAGGTTGAGGCCGGTGTCCAGATGTTGGCCACTCAAATTCAGACCCGCATCGCCGAGACCTCAGCCACCCTCGAGAAGGTAGCGAAGAGTCTGCAGAGGGCCAGGAGCCTCTCCGCGGATGGCGCAATTTCTCAGGAGCAGCTCGACCTGGCCAAGACCGAGCACGAGGTCGCGAAGGCGAGCTACGAGGCAGCGCTGGCAAACCGGGACCAGATCCAGGTGAAGAACAGGGAGGTTGAAGCGGCGAGGGCCGCCGTAGAGCAGATGGAGGCCGCTCTCAAACTGGAAGAGGTCAGGCTGTCTCATACAGTGGTCACTTCTCCCATCGACGGATTGGTCATCAAGAAACACGCCTCAGCAGGGGAGACGGTGGGCCTCGGGGGAGGACCCTTCTTTACCTTGGGTGAACCCTTGTTGACCCTCGCGGATCTTCGCGAACTTTGGATCAAATCTGCCATCGACGAAGTCGATTCCTCCAAAGTGAGGGTCGGCCTTTCCGCCCTGGTGACCTTGGACGCCTTTCCGGGGAAAACCTTTCTCGGGAAGCTTGTCAAGATATCGCCAGCCGTTTCGAGGGAGGGCCAGGAGGCCAGAACCGTCACCATTCGTGTCGTTCTCGAAGAAACTCGTGGGTTGCTCAAGCTGGGCATGTCGGCAGACGTGCAGATCATCGTTGCCTCCCTCCCATCGGTCCTCTCCCTGCCGACCGAGGCCATCGTGAAGAAGGAGGGAAGGAGCTTTGTGTATGTTATTCATGAGGGAAAGGCGAGGCTTCAGCCGGTAACGCTCGGGGAGTCGAACTGGAACCTTACCGAGATTAAGGGAGGAGTTCAGGAGGGTGAGCTCATTATCCTGGCGCCTGTCACGCCCGGCCTGAAGGATGGGGCCCGGGTGAGGGCCATCGAAGCCGAGACGGGATCATGATCCAGATCGAGGGGGTAAAGAAGATCTACCAGCTTGGCAGCGTAAAGGTGGAGGCTCTTCGAGGGGTGAGCTTCCAGGTACACGCAGGGGAATTCGTGGCTATCCAGGGGCCATCCGGATCAGGGAAATCCACGCTACTATATTTACTGGGCTGCCTCGATCGTCCCACTTCTGGGAGGTACATGTTAGAAGGGACGGATGTTGGGGTTCTGGACGACGATGGACTGGCTTTCTTGAGAAACAAAAGGGTCGGCTTCGTGTTCCAGACCTTCAATCTCCTGCCGCGCCTGACTGCCCTGAAGAACGTGGAGGTGCCCCTCATCTACAGCGGCGTCGCCGGCGACGAGAGGCGAGCGCGGGCACATGCCGTCCTCGGAGCGGTCGGTCTCCTCCCTCGTGGCGGGCATCGGCCTAGAGAGCTGTCCGGAGGCGAGCAGCAGCGGGTAGCCATCGCCAGGGCCCTGGTGAACCGCCCGGCCATCTTGCTGGCGGACGAGCCAACGGGAAACCTGGACAGCCGGGCGGCAGAGGAGATCATGGCCCTCTTCGAGGAGCTGAACCGTTCCGGGACGACCTTGCTCGTGGTCACCCACAACCCAAGCGTGGCGGAGCGGGCCGGGCGCATCCTCCGCCTCCAGGACGGCCTGTTGGCCAAGGACGAAATGGTCCAACATCCGACGTCGGCTGGCACCCCTCAAGGGGAGGCATGAATCCCCTAGAGGCGCTGTGGGCCGCCCTCGAAGCGCTGGCCATTAACAAGGTGCGCTCCACCCTCACTATGCTGGGGGTGATCATCGGGGTAGCCACGGTAATCCTCATGGTTGCTCTTGGTCAGGGGGCAAGGACCTACGTCACCAGGGAGTTTGCGCAGTTAGGCGCGAACGTGCTTATCATCCAGTCAGGGAAGACCGAGAGATCGGACGGATTCACCCCCTCCATGACGACCGCCAGGAAGCTCACCTATGAAGATGCAGTAGCCTTGAAGCGGAGGGCTCTCTTCCTTGAGGAGGTGGTGCCTGCGATTATCGGCTCTGCAAAGGTCAAACACATGAACCGAAGTCGAGACGTGATAGTCCAAGGCGTGACCCCAGCCAACCAATTCCTGTTTCGCCTTTCGATGGAAGCGGGCTCTTTTCTCACCCACCAAGACGTCGAGGCCAGGCGGCAGGTGGTGGTCTTGGGACCAAGGGTAAAACGGGAACTCTTCGGAGAAGAGGCTTCCTTGGGGCAGATCGTGACGTTGGCGGATATCCGCTACCGGGTCATCGGGGTGATAAGACCGAGAGGAGTGCTCCTGGGATTCGACTTTGATGATCTTGTCTTCATCCCTGTGAGGACGGCACAGACCCTTTTCGGCATCAAACACATCCATCAAATCAGAGCGAGCGTTGAGGCTCCCGCCTTCATTGACCAAGCATCCGACCAGATCAAAGCCATCCTCTCCAGGAGGCACGGCAACCAGGAGGATTTTCACATCCTCAGCCAGGGGGCTGTGCTCTCAGCCTTGACGAACGTCATCGACATCCTCACGGGACTCTTGGCCGGGATCGCTGGGGTCTCCCTTTTGGTGGGCGGGATCGGGATCATGAACATCATGCTCGTCTCAGTCATCGAGCGAACCAAGGAGATCGGCCTCCTCAAAGCGGTGGGAGCAAGGAAGCGGGATATACTCCTTCAGTTCTTGGTGGAAGCCATGATTTTGAGCCTCATCGGTGGGATCATAGGAATCATTATAGGGGTCGCGGGCGCTGGGCTCATTCCCTTCTTCTTTGCCAAAGTTCCGACTGAGGTTCCCTTCTGGGCTATCCTCTTAGCCTTTACCTCCTCCGTCGCAATCGGAATCTTCTTCGGCACCTACCCGGCTCGGAAGGCCTCCATGCTTGATCCGATCGCCGCCCTGCGGCATGAGTAAGGGGCTGAAGAACTGAAGTGGGACCAGTGAGCCCCGCTCAGGCTCTTGCTGCCGGTGGTTCCTGTCCACTGCCCGGTTGAGCAGGCCCGTAGCACGGGCCGTTTCAAAGGTGGTCACCACATTTGGCGGCGGGGCATCAACCCCGCAAGCGTAGTCACAACAGAGAACAATACTGGACGCAGTGACATGGATCACGACCCAAAACGAAAACCCCCCTCCACCGTACTTGTGACTGGCGCCGGCTCCGGCCTGGGCCTTGAGAGCGCGTTGTTCCTCTCGAGGAAGGGTTTCGCGGTTTGGGGATCGGTGTTGAATCCGGTGGAGGCCGCGGCGCTTCGAGACGAGGCGCAGCGCCGCCAGGTCCCCGTTCGTGTGCTCCAGATCGATATCACGAAACAGCACGAGATTGAGGCCGCAGTCCGCGCGTTGCTGAAGGAAGCAGGCCGCATTGACGCGCTCGTTCACTTCGCCGGCGTGAGCCTCTGGGGCTTTTTCGAGGATCTCACCTTGGAGGAAGTGCGGCGCGTGCACGATGTCAATGTGTTCGGGGCGATGGCGATCACACAGGCGGTACTCCCGCATATGCGCGCGGCGGGCGCCGGTCGTATCGTGATGACGAGCTCGACATTGGGCCGTATCAGCGCCCCTGGCAGTGCAGCCTATACATCGAGCAAATTTGCTCTCGAAGGCTTCATGGAATGCCTGGCGCTCGAAATGGCGCCATTCGGGAT
>JBGPUH010000057.1:0-10517 GCA_041491025.1 Methylomirabilis sp. (SeqCode) | reverse complement strand
TATCTCAAGCCCCTCCCGTCTACCCTAATCCTGGCTTTTCATGAGGAGAGACCATGACCGAGTGGAATCTTCCGAAGCCCGGCGAACTCACGAAGACGTTGCAGGAAGAGACGATCAAGAATATCCAGCGGTTTTCAAGGGGAATGGATCTCATTTGTAATCCCAAGGAGCCGCAACTCGGGAGGACGCCCAAGGAGTTGATTCATAAGAAGAACAAGTCCACGCTGTACCGCTACGGTCATGGCTCCGACCGTCGCCACGCGGTCCCGATCTTAATGGTCCCCAATCTTGGCATAAGCCGTCCGTATATCTTTGATCTGTACCCTGGCAGCAGCTTCATCGAGTACATGGTTCAGCAGGGATTTGACTTCTACCTGCTGGACTGGGGGGTGTTCGGGGAGGAGGACAATGGTCTCACCTTCGACGAAAGTGTTACCAAGATCCTGCCGGTGATGGTTCGAAAGGTGCTGAGGACTTCACATGCCCGACAGTTGACCCTGCTGGGCTACTGCATGGGGTCGCCGCTCGGCGTCTGTCATGCGGCCCTCCATCCGGAACAGGTGAAAAACTTCGTCAACATGGCCGGCCCGATTGACTTCAGCCAGGCCGGGCTGTTCACCACCTGGCTTGATAAGCGGTTCTTCGACATCGACAAGCTGGTGGATACATTCGGGGGTATGCCGGCTGACATGATTCGCGTCGGTTTCAAGTTCCTGAAACCGACTATGGACCTCAGTACCTTTACCAATCTCTGGTGGCATTTGTGGGATGAGAAGTACGTGGAAGGGTTCGTGGCCCTCAACAAGTGGGCCAATGAGTACACCCCCTTCCCCGGCGAATTCTTCCGGGGGTGGGTAAAAGAGTTCTATCAGGAGAACAAACTTGTCAAGAATGATCTGATCTTGGGGGGCAGGCGAGTCGAACTCTCTCGCATAAGTTGTCCGGTGCTGGTTGTGGGGGCCAAGCAGGATTACATCGTCCCGCCTGAGTGTGCCAAGGCTCTGATCAACGCGGTGGAGAGCACCGACAAGGAATACATCGAGTTGCCGGGCGGCCACATCTCCCTGATCGCCGGGCGGGGGGCTAAGCGGAACGTGTGGCCCAGGGTGAGCGCCTGGATCGCCCAGCGATCCCAGGAAGGCTAGGGCAACTTCGTCCCCCAGCGCAGTCCCCTGTCGAAGAGCCGAAGAGGGAGGAGAACCCAATGAGCGACGGGCAGATGAACCAAGAACTCTTGTCGATGTGGAAGCGCTCCATGGATCAGGGGATCGAGGTCTGGCAAAAGCTGATCGCCCAGCCCCAGACAGCCGACATCTCCCAGTTCATTAGACCGTTGTGGGGCCAGAGCATGGACCTCTGGACCCAAATCCTCCAGCAGGGTGCAAGCAGTCCAGACGCAATCGTCCAGTGGAAAAAGTTCCTGGACGACTCGATCGAGGCATGGTCGAAGGTCCTTGGACAAGCGATGGAGACCGAAGGGTTCGCCCACGCCATGGGACAATTTATGGACCAATACTTGAACACAGTCGGTCCCATTCGGAAGGGCTTACAGTCCTCCAACGAGGAGTTTCTGAAGACGATGAACCTGCCATCGCGCAAGCAGGTGACCGACCTGGCCTCTCACTTGGTCTCCTTGGAGGATCGGTTGGAAGCCCTCGAGGAGCGGATCGAGGATCTCGTCGATAGCATCTCCTTGCTCGAGGCTCTTGTGAAGCGCGGGGCGAGCGCCTAAGACCGCCCCTCTTGCCCGAGGAACGGCACTGACAAGAACACGCAAATGGCCCACGCCATTTTCCGAGCTGGTAAGGTCGTTTCCGCTGGCCACCGGAGTGCACATTGACTGAGTACCAAGCCCCTCGTGCATCGGTCGTTTCGCAGGGGACGGCATCATTCACAAAAGGAGGGTGGGAATGGAACGCTCGGGGCAGGAACTCATTGACTTCGCCAAGCAGGCTTTCCAGGCCACGCTGGATGCCGCCTCCAAAGTCCAGCAGCAGACACACAAGTTGATGGAGGAGCTGATCCGACAGGGGGGGGCAGTTCAGGGGGAGGGGAAGCGCCTCATCGCAGACTGGGTCGAGCAGTCCAAGCGACACATGGAGGAGTTTCAAAAGGTGGCGGCAGAGGGGTATCGAAAATGGGAAGGAGAGGTCACCAAGCGTCTCTCAACCGTCGCGCCTGCCGCCAAGCAGGAGGTTCAAGAACTCCGGCAGCGTGTTGATGAGCTCACCAAGAGGATCGAAGCCCTCGAGCACCGCTAGGCCTGACCGAGTACGCCCCGAACGATCTCGCCACGCAGCCGGTAAAGACCGTGTCCGGCCAAGCAAGGAACTGGCTGGCTGCCTTCAGCCGGTAGCCGATCTCGTATGGGGGCACTTCCCTTCGATCACCCGCAGGTAGACTCGTCGCTAGGCGAAGGACGCTGAACCGGGTCTAGGTGTACAATCCCCCATTGACGTTCAGCTCATGCCCTGTGATGTAGTCGCCGTCCGAGGAGACGAGGAACACGACAGCCCCGGCGACTTCCTCCGACCTCCCGAAGCGCCCCAGTGGGATCTGCGCGATGATCCGCTCCTTGACCTTCTCTGGCATGGTATCGACCATCTCGGTTTCGGTGAAGCCTGGCGCCACGGCGTTGACGGTGATCCCCTTCCGCGCCAGTTCCTTGGCTAGGGTTTTCGTCATGCCCATGACCCCCGCTTTCGAGGCGGCGTAGTTGGCCTGACCAAAATTCCCGATCTCGCCTATCACCGAGGTGATGTTGACGATACGGCCCCAGCGATTCTCGAGCATCCCGTCGAGAAAAACCTTCGTGCAGTTAAAGACACCATCCAAGTTGATGGAGAGAACCTTACGCCACACCTCACGGTCCATCTTCAGGAAGCTCTTGTCGCTGACGACCCCGGCGTTGTTGACAAGGATATCCACCACGCCCAGGTTAGCCGTCACCTCATCCTTCATCCTGAGGGCATCCGCGTAGGAGCTGACGTCAGCCTTGCAAATGAATGCGGTGCTGCCTATCTTCTGGATCAGCGTCGCCGCCTCCCTGGCCGCCTCTTCATTTGATTGGTAATTGATTGCGATCTTGGCCCCTTCGTAGGCCAACGCCAGCGCGATCGCCCTGCCAATCCCTCGCGAGCCTCCGGTGACCAACGCGATCCGCCCCTTCAGTTTCATTGCCACCCCCCTACCTGGGACTCGCCTTTCCCTTATCAAGCGCAGAGCCCAGTTGTCAGCACCGCCCGTATCGGTGCCTCTGACCTCTCGGCACGAGACACAACTCCTCAGTCAGTCGGGATCACTGGTTCCGAGCCAAGATTCCACCTGCCGCGCATTCTATCATACCCCACGGCTCTCAAATATCTTCTTTGCGGCTCGAAATATCTGGTGGGACTCTCCAGCGCGGACTCCTCAGCCCATCTGTCCGCGGGGAAGAGCGACCAATACGGTAAACTTCTTCACTCATGGCATGTCGGATTGTTGACGAGGACCGACGGAGCATGGGTCTGCCCTACTGCGGAGTAGGTCGCTCACGATCCGCTCTGTGTCATCGTAGAGCATCGAATAGCCATCGTTCAGGCCAACAAGTGGCACCGACCGATGTGACCAAAGGCGCAGGCCCATCGTATCTTAGATCAGAGTATAGCGCACAGTCGGCTGACTCTTCAGGAGAAACAGTGGCCCTGCGACATGGAGGAAGATCAATGAGGCGATGGTTGAAGACCGGTGTACTGACGGCGGTGGCGCTCCTCGTCTGGGTGATGGTCGCGGTTCCCGTTTTTGCGGGGTCGGGTGTTACGGCGGGCGCGAGGCCGGCGCCTGGCGGTGAGACAGCGAGGTCGGTCCCGCGTGAGAGCGCACAGTCCGCTCCATCCTCTTTCCAGGAGGTCACCGCTTCGTTTACGGCAACTCCCACGACAGGAGGTCTTGGGGATGCACTAGAGGCCTCTCGCACGACCTTCTCGACATCGGAGGCGATCGAGTTCAATGGGGTCCTCTTCGAGTCCGGATTGGCGGGGACCAGCGCTAACCTCCAGCTGTATCTCTTTGACCAGGCTGGAAAACTGGTGACCGGAACATTCTTTGTCAACGAGATCCTCGCCCCTGATGACCGGACCGGGTTTTTCATCCAACTGAGCCCTGGATCTGTGCCGGCGGGGCGGCTTAAGTGGGTTATGGCGATGTTCGACGCATTCGGGAACCTGTTCGTGACTCCATTCCAGGCCCTCAACGTCCAGTAAAGGTAACGGTGGGCTGTCCCCGGCTCATGTCGAAGCCGGGAGTTGGGCCGGACAGTGCGTGATGAAATCGGGAAAGAATGGGAGCGGAGATCATGAGTCGAAGTCACGAAAGTTGGTAATCCGCCAGGAGCCACCAACTCTTCCCACCGAGACCAGCGATCGTTTTTTCAGGGTTGGAGCTCCCTGTCCCTTCACCGCCAGGTCATAGACAAAGAAGAGGTGGTCTCCCTCCCCACGCTTTTCCAGCAGGCGATAGGTCACGTCCCGATGTCTGGTCCCTTCGGAGGTACTCGCCCCTTGAAGCAGTGCCTGTTCCTGCTCGATCTTCCTCGTGGCCAGCCCGTCGGTAAATTGCTTTGCCCGCGACAAATCGACCTTTACGTAGTAGTGATCCACAAAACGTGAAGCGGTCGAATCTGCATCTGAGGTATCGCGGCACGAGGGGAAGAACAGGGTTGCTCCCAAGAGGAGAAGCGCCAGGGACTTGATGTTGCGTGCGGAAGGGTTGCCTCGCTTCAGATAGGTCTCAGGAAGCTCAAGGAACCGCTCGAAGGTTACTCCTTGTTCTCGAATCCCCTGCTCGATGAAGAGTTCTGCGTAGTATTCGAGGACCTCATCCGAGATCCGCTCCATCGTTCTCCCGCCATCAGAGATTGGCCGCGTCGATCTTCACCCTGGCCTTTGCCCGGATCTGTCGAACCCAGTCGGTATACACCTGCTCCCGTTTCCTTTTCAAGATCCCAGTGCTGAATTGAATTTTTTCTCGCTCGAACTCCGCGCGCTCCGGATCTTTTCGATCGCTGACTCGAAGGAGGTAGCTGGCCTTCGCTCCCTGGAGAACCGAGCTGATCTCGCCTTTCTCCATCGCCAATGCTGTTTCCTTAAAGGTGTCCTGATCCGGCATCACCTTCACCTCTTGGTTCCATGAGAAGAACCCGACGGAGAGGGGCTTGAGCCCCGACGCCTTGACGATCTCCTCCCAGGGTTTGCCTTCCTTGACGAGTCCGGCCAGTCGCTGGATAGCAGCCTGCTGAGCCTTCGGATCTGAGAACACAAGATACTCCACCTTCACGGAACCCCGGCTGGAACGGAAGGCCTCCCATGCTTCATCCGGAAGGAGATTCACCCCGCCCTTTACCCATTCTTCAACCTTGCGAAGCGAGAGATCCTCACGGAAACTCTCCTCGAACCTCTCCGGGCTCAGGCGGGCCGATTCCAAGGTTCGCAGATACCGCTCGCGGCTGAAGCCCGACTTGTCGCTGAAGGCCGGAATTCTTGTGATCTCGGCGGCCAGTTCATCAGGAGTGATGACAATACCCAGTCGCTTTGCCTCGTGAAGAAATAGGTGGCGTGAGACAAGCCCCTCCACAACCTGCCTTTTCAGGTTGACCTGTTCCAGGATCTTCTCGTCAAACTTGTCTCCGAGCGCCCCCTGATACTGCTTATATGCTTGCTGGTAGGCCTGCTGATACTCCGCGTACGGCACCTTCTCCCCCTCCACGGTCGCAACAGCCCCTAGCCCAGCGCGGCCCGACGATGTGGAGCGGAATCCATAGACGAGGAAGGTGGTCCCGATGAAGGCAAAGACCACCAGCCACAGGGTCACGCCTAACGCCTTTGCGTGCCCTCGCATCCGCCTTAGCACGTTAACCTCCACGGAGTTGCAGGCATCGAACGTGCATGATAGCCGATCGGTGGACCCCGCGCAACTCCTTTTTCGGCCCCGACTTTGCTCCTCAGAAAATTCTTGTATTCCGCAGTCGTGTATGCTACAAGGAAATTCCTGAACGGGGCTCCCTTTTCTCGCAGTAGGCGTCGAAATTTAGAATTCAGAATAAGGAGTTATCTATGATCTTCGACTGGTTTTTTGGGATGTTCTCAAACGACTTGGCCATCGACCTCGGAACGGCCAATACCGTCATTTACGTGAAAGGCAAAGGGATCGTCCTCAGCGAACCCTCGGTGGTGGCGATCAAGAAGGGGACCAACATGGTCCTTCGCGTGGGACGCGACGCCAAAGAGATGCTTGGGCGGACCCCTGGCAGCATCGTCGCCATTCGCCCTCTGAAGGATGGTGTCATCGCCGACTTCGATATTACCGAGCGGATGATCAAGCATTTCATCGTCAAGATTCACAACCGGAAGACCCTGGTCCGCCCCAGGATCGTGATCGGCGTCCCATCCGGCATAACCCAGGTCGAGAAACGCGCCATCCGGGATGCTGCGGAGCAGGCCGGGGCGCGGGAGGTCTACCTGATCGAGGAGCCGATGGCCGCGGCGATTGGGGCCGGGCTCCCCGTCCAGGAGCCCTCGGGCAGCATGATCGTCGACATCGGGGGAGGCACGACCGAGGTGGCGGTCATCTCCCTGGCCGGCATCGTCTATGCCCGGTCGGTCCGGATTGCCGGGGACGAGATGGATGAGGCGATCATCCAGTACTTGAAGCGAAAGTACAACCTGCTTGTGGGGGAGCGGACCGGGGAAAGCACCAAGATCCAGATCGGGTCGGCGTACCCATTTGACGAGCCGCGAAAGTTAGAGGTCAAGGGGCGCGATTTGGTCGATGGCATCCCCAAGACGATCACGGTCAGCGACAGCGACATCCGAGAGGCCCTCCACGATCCGATCTATGCCATTGTGGACGCCGTCAGAACAGCCCTGGAGCGGACACCACCTGAGCTAGCGGCCGACATAGCGGATAAGGGGATCGTCATGGCTGGCGGTGGGGCGCTGCTTCACGGCCTCGACTTTCTGATCTCCCATGAGACGCACCTCAAGGTGCGAGTGGCCGAAGACCCGCTCTCCTGCGTCGTACTCGGATTAGGAAAGGTCCTGGATGAGTTGGACCTCCTCAAGAGCGTCTGTCTCGAGACATAACGGGGTCCGCCTGAAGGCCGGCCGCTCTTCCGGCCCAGGGGGCAAGGACTCCACCTCTTCCTGATAGTAAGTGCACATTTGAGACGGGCATGACTCGGCTGCTGCTCCGATATCGGCGGGGGCTGATCCTCTCAAGTACCCTGCTCCTGTCCTTCGTGCTCATGACGCTGCAGGTGCGCAGCCAGAGCGCCCTGGCTGACCTCACCAAGCATCTCCTCCTGACGTCTGTTTCCCCATTCCTCCGTATAGCCGCGGTAGGCAAGGCGGCAACCGTCACCCTCTGGAACGAATATATCGACCTCCGCCGGGTCCGCCTGGATAACCAACTTTTGAGGGAGGAGACCCGCCAGCTCCGCACACAGGTTGGAGAGCTGCGAGAGATGGCACTAGAAACCTATCGCCTGATCGGCCTCCTGGAGTTGAGGAACCGGGTGGGATCAGAGGCAGTCAGCGCCAAGGTCATTGGAAAGGATGCCACAAACTGGTTCAGGACGATTCTCATCGACAGGGGGGGCAATGAAGGGATCCAGCGCCACATGACGGTCGTGACCGCCGAAGGGTTGGTAGGGCGGGTGGTCGATGTGACAGCCCTTGCAGCCCGGGTGCAGCTCATCACCGACCCGGAGAGCACCGTCGGTGTTCTCATCCAACGAAGCCGCGTCGCCGGGATCGCGGCGGGCAACCAGGAGGGCACCGTCCAGATCAAGTACCTTCCCTTGATGGCCGACGTGGTGATAGGAGACCGTGTCGTCACATCGGGGATGGGCGGCGTCTTTCCTAAAGGCATCCCTCTGGGCCGGGTCCTCAGGTCGAGCCGGCCTACCAACGGGGCCCTGTTCCAAGAGACCTGGGTCCAGCCGCTTACCGACCTCTCCCGTCTGGAGGAAGTGTTGGTCCTGAAGCAGCCGCCCGCGAACGATTTGCCATGGGGGAGCGGGGAGCGCCTGCCGTGATCGCCTTCCTGCTTGCGCTCCTCGGCGTCTGCCTGCTCCAGTCGGCGGTGATTCCTCGCCTGGCCATCGGCGGCATCCGGCCAGATCTCTTTCTGGTGCTCACCTTCGGGCTGAGCCTCTCCGCAGGGCCAGAGGTGGCGACGGCCGCGGGCTTCCTCGTCGGGCTGTACCAAGACTCCCTCTCCGGCGCACCCCTTGGCCTGAACGCATTCACCTTGAGCCTGATCGGCTTCCTGGTGAGCCAGATGAGCCGACAGGTGAGGACGACCGAGTTGGCAGGGCGACTCGGGCTGTTGTTCCTCGCGGGGCTGGTCTCCGGCCTCACGACCCTCCTCGTCCTCCGCTTCTTCCAGGTTCCTCGTCCCTGGACCTCCACGCTTCTCTGGACCGTGCTGCCAGGAGCCATCTACACCGCAATCCTGGGAGCCGGGTTCCTCGCCATGCCGAAGCCAAAGGCCCTCAGAAGGCTTGGCCGATGAACGCGGACCGTGAGGTCCCCAATCTGTTCGCCCCTTTCCAGAAACGGATCAAGGTTGCGGCCTTCCTGATCTCCGGGGGAATCCTGATCCTGCTGCTCCGCCTCTGGGGCCTGCAGATCCTGGAAGGCGAACGTTTGCTCCTTCTGTCGATCAATAACCGCCTGCGCATCCGGCCGGTCGAGGCACCTCGAGGGCTCATTCTGGATCGGAACGGGAAGCTTATGGTGGAGAACCGAGCGTCCTTCGACCTCTATGCGACGCCGGAGGACATACCGGACATCAAGGAGACCACACACCGCCTTGCCGAGATCCTCAAGGTGTCACCGGAAGAGTTGGCGCAACGCCTCTCTCAGAGGCAGGCTCTGCCGGCGCAGCCGGCGCTGCTGCGCAAAGGAGTTGATGAGCGAACCGTGATGGCCATCGAGGAGCAGAAAATCGATCTTCCCGGAGTAGGCCTCCGAGTCAGGCCGGTGAGGGCCTATCCAACGGGAGGCGCGGCCGCCGCCCTGCTGGGCTACGTCACCGAGGTGAGCCATGCACAGTTGGAATCCAGAGAGTTTCGAGACTTCCGACCGGGCGAGACGATGGGACAGGCGGGAATCGAGCGGCGGTATGACGCGTTCATACGGGGCATCGACGGTGGGGAACAGATCGAGGTGGACGCCCGCGGCAAAGTGATCCGGCTGGTCCAGCGGGTCGAGCCGCGGTCTGGTTTCAACCTGTACCTCACCCTTGACACCCGGCTGCAGCGGATCGCAGAAGAGTCGTTCCGAGGCAGAAGCGGGGCGCTCGTCGCCATCAACCCATCCAGCGGTGAGATCCTCGCGATGGTCAGCAAGCCCTCATATGACCCGAACCAGTTCTCCCAGCGCATGACTCCGGAGCAATGGCGGATGCTCGCGTCAGACCCAAAGCATCCCATGCAGAACAGGGGACTCCAGGGCCAGTACGCTCCCGGCTCGATCTTCAAGCTGGTGACTGCGCTTGCCGCCCTCGAGAAGGGCGCCATCGGTCCCGACACGAAATTCTCCTGCAATGGCTCGTTCAGCCTCGGCTCCCACCTCTTCCATGACTGGAAGAAGGGCGGCCACGGAACCCTGAATCTCCGACAGGGGATCGCCAACTCCTGCAACATCTACTTTTACAACACAGCCCTCAAAACAGGGATCGAGGAGATCGCCCGCGTTGCGCGGGAACTGGGGCTTGGCGCGCCCCCAGGGATCGGGCTAGGCGATGAGGCCAAAGGGGTCATCCCTTCCGCGGAGGCTCGCGCAAAAGGGCCCGGCGGATGGTATCCCGGCAACACCGTCATGGCTGGTGTTGGACAGGGGATGATCACCGTGTCGCCGATGCAGGTGCTGATGATGGTCTCCGCCATCGCGAACGGGGGGACCATCTACCGGCCCTGGGTGGTGCGGAGAGTCGAGACGTTGGATCGCGAATTGATCGAGGAATACGGTCCGGAGATTGTCCGAAAGGTGAACATCGACCCCGGCAATCTGGCGATCGTCCGGGAGGGGATGCAGGCGGTGGTGAGTGAGGGAACCGGGGGCCGCGCCAGAATCCCAGGGCTAGCCGTAGCCGGAAAGACGGGGACCGCGCAGGTGGTCCGCGTCGGCGGCCCGCTGAGGGGGGATCATAGGGACCACGCCTGGTTCGTGGGCTTTGCTCCAGCGGACGATCCCCAGATCGCCGTGGTCGTGTTGGCTGAGCACGCCGGGTTCGGCGGCTCGGTGGCCGCACCGATCGCAAAGAGCGTCTTGGAGGCGTGGTTCAAGCTGCCGAGAGACCCAAGGATGGCTCAGGCGGTGGAACCCGAACCGGCGGAGGGGGACTGATGGAAAGGCCCGTCCTATGTTGATCGACAGACGCGTCCTGTCCGCCTTTAGCTGGCGATTGGCCGCCTCCGCTGCCCTGTTGGCATCCTTGAGCGCGGTGGTCATTTACAGCACGACCGGGCAGTATTC
>JBGPUH010000056.1:0-10518 GCA_041491025.1 Methylomirabilis sp. (SeqCode) | reverse complement strand
CCATGCTGGATTCCGACCGCGGTGGTCCTGATTGAGTCCGTCAGCATGATCGCACCGCCGTGCTCTTTGTCCGTCGCCTTCGCGACACAGTACGAGCTATAGCGGGGCAGCGTATAGAGGTCCACCGCCTGAAAGCCCAGTGTATCGCTGGGCGACCGCTCAAGGATGATCGCGGCGCCCGAATCTCCCAGCGTCAAACAGGCGAGACGGGGGTCCATGGCGCCTTCGATTTCCTGCTGGGCCGTCCGGGTGATGTAGAAAATGGATTCACCGCTGACCACCATGCCGCATCGAATGAGCCCCATATTGATAAAGGCGTCAACGATCATGACGGCAGTAAACATGCCCGCGCACGCATTCGTAATATCGAACACCAGCGCATTGTCAAACCCAAAATACTTCCTGAGCCTGATTGACGTGCTTGGCTCAAAAGACACCCGATGGTTCGGGCCGTCGTAGCGGCAGATATTGCAGCAGATCAGGAGCCCGATATCCTCTGGCGCGTACTTCGAACCGGCCAAGCAGTTGACGACCGCTTTCTTTGCCAGATCGATGGAGAATTCATCCGGCCCGCTGACTCGCCTTGTCTTGATTCCGGTGATATGCTCCAGCGGCAACACGACCGGCCTGCTGCATCCGGCGATGACGTCCCGGGTGGACACAACAGTCTCGGGAAGATAGACTCCGAGAGCTTCAATGATCGTATTGCACTTCATGGATGTTCCGGGGTGGGATTCGCCGGGGTAATTTCCGCCAGCTCAGCGATCGTCGGGTATTGGAGGAACATCTCGGGCGAGAGGTGAAGACCCTCTGCGTTCACTTTCGCGACGATCAGAAGGATTTGTAGCGAGGCTCCGCCAAGTTCGAAGTAATTGTCATGCACCCCCACCTTGTCGATACCCAGCGCCTGTGCCCAGGCGTCGGCAAGCAGGGCTTCCACGCGATTGCGGGGGGCCACATAGGCTTCCGCCACCTCCGGCCTGGCTGCCTCCACCGAAGGAAGCGCTCGGGTGTCCAGCTTCCCGTTTGGCATCAACGGGAGGGTATCCACGAGCACAAAGGCAGCGGGCACCATATAGTCGGGCAAGAGCCTCTTCAGAACGCTACGTAACTCACGGGCCGTGGGCGCGCTTTCCGGCTGAGGCAGGACATAAGCCACCAAGCCCCTGCCGCCGGGCAGATCGTCGCGGGCTACCACCACAGCCTCTCGCACGGCCGGGTGCCGATCGAGGACGGCCTCAATCTCCTTCAGTTCGATCCGGCAGCCACCGACTTTGACTTGGCCGTCCATGCGGCCCAGGAACTCAACGGTGCCATCGCGCAGGTAACGGGCCAGGTCTCCGGTCCTGTAGATACGCGCGCCCGCCGCGTTGCTGAAGGGGTCCGGGATGAATTTCTCGGCGGTCAGTGCAGGTTGATTGAGGTAACCCCGAGCCAAGCCCACACTGCCGATATGCAGTTCCCCAGCGATGCCAACAGGAACAGGACACACATGCGAGTCCAGAATGTAGATCTGCGTGTTCGCAATGGGTCGCCCAATCGGGACAGTCTGTCGGCCGCCTGTTCGCGTGCAGGACCAACATGTCACGTCTATGGAAGCCTCGGTCGGCCCGTAGAGGTTGTGCAGTTCCGCTGCTAGCCGCTCAAAGAAACGCTCCTGGAGCGCAACGGTGAGTGGTTCGCCACTGCAGATGACCCGCCGCACGGAATGGCAGGCGTCGAGACCTCGCTCCTCCAAGAACACCCGCAGCATCGAAGGGACAAAATGGAGGGTGGTGATCCCCTGATCAGAGATGAGTTTGAGCAGGTAGGCAGGATCGAGATGGCCGCCCGGCTTCGCAACGACCAGGCGGGCTCCGGTCAGCAGCGGCCAGAACACCTCCCAGACCGATACATCGAAGCTCAACGGGGTTTTTTGCAACACCCGATCCGCTTCCGTCAAATGGTACGCACCCTGCATCCAGCGTAACCGATTGCAAATCCCGCGATGGGTGATCATCACGCCTTTCGGCCTGCCTGTCGATCCGGAGGTGTAGATTACGTAAGCGAGATTCTCAGCCACAGCTCCGCTGACAGGGTTCCGCGCGCTCTCCTCCCCGATGATCGGGACATCTTCATCCAGACACACCACTGTCGCTACATGCCTGGGCAAACCCTCCACCAGCCGCCGCTGCGTCAGCAAGACCGGAACATGGGCGTCTTCCAGCATGAAGGCCAGCCGCTCCTTCGGGTACGTCGGGTCCAGCGGAACGTAGGCCCCGCCCGCTTTAAGGATGCCCAGCAGCCCTACGACCATCTCCACCGAACGTTCCGCGCAGATCCCGGCAAGGACGTCAGGGCCCACGCCCAGAGCCTTCAGGCGGCGCGCCAGCCGATCGGCGCGGCGATTCAGCTCGCGATACGTGAGCCGCTCTTCCTGGAACACGACAGCCACGGCGTCCGGAGATCTCTCCACCTGGCTCTCAAAGAGTTCATGCAGGCACGATGTGTCGGGGTAATCTGTTCGGGTGTCATTCCACTCTACGAGTATCTGGCGCCGTTCCGACTCCGTCAGAAGCGGCAAGGCCGAGAGGCGAGCGTCCGGAGATGCGACGATTCCCTCCAACAGAGTCTGAAAATGCCCGGCCATCCGAGCGATCGTCGCGGCATCAAACAGGTCCACGTTATATTGAATCGCGCCGGACAGCGATTTGCCGACGGCGACCATCTTCAATGTCAGATCGAATGGCGCTCCCCGCTGCTTCAAAAAAGGCTCCAGCGAGAGACCACCCCGGTTTGCCCCTTCCGGAGTTTCGTCCATGTCGGACGGCGCTTGGTTATGCTGCCTGAGCAGGCGCAGCGCATCCCAGACGAACTCGACCTGAAAGAGGGGCGACCGGCTCGGATCACGGTTAGCTTGAAGCCGCTCGACCAGTAGAGCGAACGGAACGTCCTGGTGCTCAAGCGCCTCCAGGACTGTTTGCCGGACCTGACTGAGGAGCACCCCGAATGTGGAATCCCCGGAAAGATCCGCTCGCATGACAACAGGGTTGACAAAGTAACCGACGATCGATTCACAACCGGGCATTCCTCGACCGGCCGCGGGAGAGCCCACCAGGATATCCACTTGAGCAGTGTAGCGGTGCAGCAGCACGAAGAAGGCAGTCAGCAACGTCGCATACAGGGTCGTCCCCTCACGCTTCGCCAATGTCTCCAACCGACGGGCCAGCCCCTCGTTGAGCGAGAACTCGTGGGAACCCCCGCGATATCTCTGGAGCCTCAGTCGAGGCCGATCGGTCGGAAGATCCAGAACGGGCAGCTTGCCAGCCAGACGTTTCTGCCAGTACCCCAAAAGCCGGTCACCTTCCGGGCCCGCGAGCATTTCGACTTGCCACGCCACAAAGTCAGAGTATTGCGCGCCAAGGGGTGGGAGGTTGGCCCGGGAGCCGGCACTCTCCGCCAGGTACAGCACGAGGAATTCAGCAAGGATCACATCCAGCGACCAGAAATCAAGCGCGATATGGTGCGCCGTCAACAAGAGGACGTGTTCGTGCGCCCCCCGAGTGAATAACTTCTCGCGAAACACCGGACCCTGTTCAAGGTTGAAAGGACGGTCGGCTTCCTCTTCCAATCGGTCTCGCAAGTCGTCCGGCACCCAACTTGACGCATCCACCACCTCCAGGTGGGGCGTCGTCTGCCCGTGGACTTGCTGAACCAGCTCTCCATTGTGGACGGTGTACGTGGTCCGCAGTGACGGATGGCGATCGACCAGCTTCTGTACTGTGCGCCGAAATGCCGGCACATCCAATCCGGGCCTGATGTATCCTCCGAAGGCGAGGTTGTATGCGGCACTTCCGGGATCCAACTGGTGCAGGAACCAGAGTGCCCGCTGACCGTGGGAAAGAGGAAACACAGATGTTGACTCGCGAGCCTTCTTCTGAAGCAGATCGACAAGCAGCGCGCGTTTTTCCTGAGGCGATAGATTGGCAATGTGTTTGAAGGCGTCACTCACGGCGGCTGTTCCCCTTGATCACCGAATCACCGGTCGCGGCTCTTGCTTCTTGACCCGACAGAAGGTAGGTATAGGCGCGGCGCTCAGGCTGCTCGCGTGCTCGCCAGCCGAGGAGTTCCACCCATGTTCAAGCCTCCACAGGTGGCTCGGAAAAGGATTGACTCATCCTCACGCGACTCCAGGGGGACATGGATCAGTCATCTGCGGCACGTTGGGATGAAGAACGTGCCTCTGCGATAGGGTTGGTGCCGGGGGCGGGAGTCGAACCCGCATAGGCCAGAGGCCCGCAGGATGTAAAGTCCTGAAGCCGAAAAAACGAGAACGTTATAACGATGCATAGTTAAACGGGTGCCACAAGACTTGACGGTTCAGAAAGCTAGCATAGAATGCCATCTTGGATCAAGCTGATGGCAAACAGGTCAGATTAGTCTTAACACTCCAGCCAGCCGCGGAGCAATCTCGGGTCACTTCCACGTCGAACCATGTTACCGGCCCTCGGTTCTACTGGTTGCCTCCGCCCGCTGCCGAGAGGAACGTGGCCGCTCCGCTCTAATGTGCTCAGAGCTTTATGACCATGCACTGGGTGGAGGGAAGCTCAATGGGACATTCACGTTTGTCGGCAAAAAACTCGTCAAACGCCTTCCTCACGCCGGTCAGGATCGAGTAATCGTGTGTAAGCATTACCCCGCCCGGAATCATCCTAGGATAGAAGTACTGAAGGCAGCCAAGCGTGCTTTCGTACAGGTCAACGTCAAAGTGGACGAAGCAATACGTCGCGTCCTCCGCGTCCGCCGCAGAATTGGGGAAGCGGCCTTTGTGGAAGTAGACATTCTTGCAACCTTTGAGGTACTCCTGCACCGCCTCGAGACTGCACTCGTACTGCCTCTCTTTGTGAACGACCCCGTCGACCGGCGAGGGTCTCGGCAGCCCCTCGAACGTGTCGAAGAGGTGCAGGCTCTTGTCGCCCTTTGCTTCGCAGAGCATTTTGGCCGAGGCCCCCTGGAAGACCCCCACTTCGGCCATAGCCCCAGGTTGCTCTCGATAAGCCCGGGCGAGCGAATAGACGATGAAGCACTCGTAGCCACTGAGCAGGATCCTCCTTTTCTTGCGGACCTGCCGGAGCAATCGGATCACGCTCGGGTCCTTGTGCCGGGCCATCACGAACATCTGAATACGGGAGACCGCGTTGAGAAAGGTCTGCTCGAGCAGACCGCCGCCTACGAGCCTTTGAAGCCGCTGGTTATGTGCCAACATGATAGTCGTGTCTCTCCCGTCCCGCACCGCCTCTCGATGAGGCGGCCTCAGATTGACTCCTCGACCTCTTCGCCGTCGATCAGATATGTAATGGCCCTGCGTTCGGCATGGAGCAAGACTCTCGAGCGAAGCACTTCAACCCACGCTGTAGCCTCAACAGGTGGCTCAGAAAAGGATTGGCTCATCCTCGTGCTACTCGAGGAAGACATAGGTCAGTCATCTACAGCACGTTGGGATGAAGAACGTGCCTCTGCGATAGGGTTGGTGCCGGGGGCGGGAGTCGAACCCGCATAGGCCAGAGGCCCGCAGGATTTTAAGTCCCCTTCGCTAGGGGGCCTCGGCCGGTTCTATTTGTCCTTATAGTACCAAAATCAACACATTAGACAGCCGCCTGTGGTCACGTGATGCCGATAGAAACAGATAAGATCATATAGAACTTTCATAGTTCTTTCATAGTTCTTTCATAGTCGGCCTTGCGAATGTGTGAGGCCGATCCCTGGAACACGACAAGGAAACGGGGAGACAGGGAGACGATATCATGACCGCGCTGCTCTACCACCCTCGTGCTTCGCATGGGCCGGGGTGAGATGAAACCCTGCCTGCTTGCCGTCGTCGCCTACCATACGCCACTCAGCCCTTGCCACCGCCAGCGACCCCACAGTTTGATCCGCCTGACCGACATGCCACCCTCCCAGCCCGATTGCCGCGCACTATACCACTCTTGCCGCGACGAACCAAGCTGAATGTGACCCCGGCCGTGGTCGGTCGCGAACGGTGGCTGATCCACCGGCGCGTCACCAGCGCCCCCCTGGATGCGGGCCTCCTTGTGGAATTGGCCACACCCGACCGGCCTCAGTGACCCCTGCCCCAGCGACGGTACCAGCCATCCGATCACTACGTGAACATAGCTGTGGACCGGTCATGGGCCGAGCTAAACACGAGCTTCTGGCTCCAACGACCATCACCGGAATCACACAGGCAGACGGTGTCGCACGGCGTCGCCCTCCAAACACCAACGGCCCTGCGTCACGCAGGGCCGTTACTCGAGACGGTCGTCTCTGACGGGAGCGGCTACTGCTGGGGCACCACGATGGTGGCCAGATCTCGTTTGATGAGGACCGTCGTCCGCGGGGAGGCAAAGATGTTCTCGATGGTGGTCACCCCGCCCACCCTGAACCCCAGGGCGTGCGCCCCGGCCGCCACCGGGACGGTGACCGGCCCCTGAAACTCCTTGGCCATCCCCACCCGTGCACCATCCACCAGGATTTCCGTCTCTCCGGGCGTCACCTCGATCTGGAGCGACGCCGCCAGCCCCGCCCTGCCCGCCGCAGCTCGGGGATCCGTCGGCATCCTGAAGCTCGGTGCCGGGGGCGCCCCGCTTGGCGCAGCCTGAGGACCCATCGGCGCTTGATACCTCACCGGCAGGGCCTGATAATAGTTCCCAGGTGGCGCCGGATAGTTCACCGGCGGAGGCTCAGGGGGCGCCTGGAAAATCTCAACACCGTAGTCGTACCCAGCCGGTGGAACAGCGGGAGGGTAGGCATACGGCATATCGTAGTAGCCGCCATAAGGGTAGGCGGGGTACCCGTAGTCATAGTACCCTGGCGCTCCATAGGCGTACGGCCAGTATCCCCCATACCACCACGGGTTCCACCACCCACCAAGTCCGACGACGACGCCACCGCGGAACCCCCCGCGAGCAAACCCCCGGCCGGAGAACCCGTGACCAAATCCTCCGCCGTGGATGCCGCCGCCCCGGATGCCGCCGCCGCCCCAGCCACCTCCTCGCCCCCCTCCACCACCGCCACCGCGGCCACGTGCCTCCGCCACCGTCAGCGGCACCGTCATCACTAGCGCGCCGACGAGGATCAGGACACTCCAGCGTATCCTCTTCATGCTCTTCATGGTACTCCTCCTTCAGACACGATCAACCACACCTCCTCGCCCTACTTATATGATACCGTTTGCCACTCACATGTTTACATGATACCACCGGCTAGCTGCACGTCAACAGGAGCGGCACCCATGACACCGCCTGCCTCGCTGCTGCCCCACCCGCCGCGGTAACAGAAACGTGCTATTGCCACGCACTCCACGCAGGCTAGAATTGGCCCATGACGCTACCGCTCCACACCTTGCTCTTTGACAACCGCCCAGTCCCGCCATTAGGCATCAACACTGATCACGAGAATTGGGATTTCACTACTGCCACTGGGGAGCTGCTGTTTCACCAGGTGGCGGCCTGCCGTCGCTCGCCAAAGGCCTTGACACTGAAAGTCACGGCGTCGCCCTCACGCAAAGGCGGTGACCCTCGAAACCAAGACGTCTTGAAATAGACGTCTTGGCCGGGCAGGTCGTCGCATGAGATGAAGCCGAACTCTTCGAGAAGTCGAACTACCTTCCCCGTTTTGCGGTCCAACTCGTCGGTCCCTGTCTTGTCACTCATTGCCGGTACTCCTTTTTAGCGCTTCCAGACACCTTGTGCTTCCGACACGGTCGGCCCATCTATTGAGTCCGCTGGTCAGCATCTCCTGGTCCTCGCACTTCCGACGACTGCGGCGATTCTCTCGGGTTTTCGAGCACGTGTCAAGGTTCTCCAGACCCCGCCGTGGCCTACAAAGACTGCTCCGCATATTCCGATGAGGGCGGCGCCCCCGGGTGGCCCGCGACTCGGCAGGTCCCCGGTGTGTGGTACCAGGAACCGCCCGCCTCAGGGCTTCTTTGTTTCCCGGTCAGCCCGATGGTCAGCCCAGAGGCGGTAGAAAAGTTTGCCGCCCTTATAGACGAGGAGGGCCGCCGTCACCGAGATCCCGCTGAGAGCGGCCACCTTGGTGTAGCGCTTCCGCCGGTCGCGCAGCACCTCCCCCGTGATGAAGCGCTCGACCACCTCAACCCCGCTGATCTTCTTGGCACCGATGAACGCCTCGACCACGTCGCGGACCGTCCGCGGCGGCTCAGTCTCGTTGCGCGGCCGGACGACCGCATCCAGCCAGGTCGCCCGCCGGCAGCCCCGGGCGCAGGTGGGCGCAATGGTGTGGCCGTGCTTGCAGGTGATGGCGGCCTGGAACTCCACCATCACGCGCATGTCCCCGCCGAGATCCGGCTGGTCGCCTGTCACCTCTTGGTCCACCGGTCTTCCCTCCTCACCACGCCGCGACCCCGTGCCCCCGTCAGGTCCAATGCGCTGTCAGGCAGCGCCGAGCCTCGGGGGTAGAGCGGGAGCCTGCTCCGTGGCTCTCTGGCGATGCCCACGGCCGGACTTGCACCGGCGAGTTGACAGTGCCTTTCAGGACGCACCAACCCTTTGTTAGATGACACATCAATCCTTGGACGCGAGATGCAATGTCTCGACAACGAACCTTGCTGGAACCACCGCAGCCAGCTTGCCACCGGTGTCGTCGCTGATGGTCCCGTGCACCAGGCCATACACCCGAGTGCCTCCGCCAATCGTAGTGACGCCACCCATCACATAGCGCGATACGTCAATAACGGGAGCCCCACTGTAGCCACCGATTGCTGGGTTCTGAAGCACGAAAAATTCGGCCTGGATCGCTACGTCACCACGTTTCAGCGTCAAGAGGCCACTAGCCGGAAGGGTTTGAAGGGTCAGCGGTGAAAAGCGATCTTTGACGCCGAGCCCCTTAGGGAAGCCGATGACTGTCAGCTGGGTTTCGCGGGGCGGCGCGGAGTCTGCCGCGCCAAATACCTCGAAGGGAAGGAACCTATTCTGGAGGTACCGCTGAATTGTTTGCTGGGCTGGCCTCAAAACGAGAACTGCGACATCTGCGGAGACGTGTTGAACCCAGTTCGGGGCGGGGCCGCCAGACAGGTCTCCGAGCGGCATCGTTATTGGTGTGTCGTTTGTACCTGCAAGGGTTACCTGACTGCCCGGCCCCATCTCCTTCGCGACGTGTGCAGCTGTTACGAGGTAAAGGTGCGCGCCCTCGGAAACCAGGAATCCAGTGCCGGACTGAGTGATCAAGTGTGGTCGTGGACTCGGGTCGTCGGGTCCTTTCAGCCATACCTCCTTCATGACTCCGTCGTCGAGGATGCGAGCGGGCTCTGAGCGATGGAGGTAAACGACTGCTACAGACAGCTCCGCGATCGTCCATATCTGACCAGCCCCAGCTTGGACGGCCAGGAATGCGACAAGAACGACGAGGCTTGCAGTTCGATGCCGCATGTATGAGTCCCCCTATCGCCTAACTATTGCGTATGCTGGTCAACATATCCTGGTCCTCCCCCTTCCCACGACTGCGGCGATTCTCTCGGGTTCTCGAGCACGTGTCAAGGTTCTCCGGACCCAGCCGTGCGCCGAACCTGACCGGCTAAGCGGCCGCGTTCTTCAGCGGCCCGCTTGAGCCGCCCCTTAGGCGGCGTCTACCGCGCGCCGAGTTTACGGAGGAGCGCATCAACTTCAGAGTACTCTGGATCTCCGGCGGCGTTGAGCTTGACATGGCGCAGGAGCCGAACCGCCTCCTCTCGGTTACCCAGGCTTGCATGCGCGATTCCGGCGAACATATACGGGGTCAGCCACCCAGGTGTGGCCTGCATCTCCCGTTCGCATTCGTCCAGTAGCTCCTTCCACCGCCCCTGGTTACGCAGTTCCACAATCTTACGAAATTCGCCATCCTTACCGCCAGCGTACATGGTGATGCGGCCAGGACTTGTGGAGCGATTATTGCCTCTAAAGTCGTATACTGATGTGATACCGCGCTCCGCCTTCTTCGCCTGTAGTTCGAGTAGACGAGTCTTTTCTCGCTCGGCGGCGAGCTCGTTTTGGAACCGTGCGTTCTGGGCCAGAAGCTCGTCGTTCTTTTTGAGAATCTCGTTCTTTCCTTGGACAAGATCGTCGACTTGGGCGTGCAACCGTGAGGACTGGTAAGTCTCGTGCCACACGAGGCCTGCCGAGCCGACACTAGTGATGCACCAGACAATCACGATCGCTCTAGTGATCTCGTGGCGACGTCGAGTCCGTTGGTCTCGGAACCGCCAATCTCGAAAGAGAACCGCTAGGGGAAGAACCACGAGAAGGACCGTGACCAAGACTTTCAGAATGGGATACGCACCCATGCTAGCTCGCGCTGCCTAACGCTTGTTCGGCATCATTTCTGCGAATCTTTCTCATCAATATGGAATGTATGAAGCATCCGGTGAGCAATCGGTGAGAGCACGATTCCCATGACGGCAATAAACACCAGTCCGCTGAAGAGGGCGTATCCGGACGCAAACAGTTTTGCCGCATTGGTCGGGAGGGGATTGACTGGCCCCAT
>JBGPUH010000055.1:0-10676 GCA_041491025.1 Methylomirabilis sp. (SeqCode) | reverse complement strand
GTCGGCCTCCTCCTGAGCCAGGATCCGCTGAGCCTCCCCGACCTTGACCTTTCGCCGCTTGGTGCGCTGCGGCAGGAGGTTGCCCAGCATCTCCTTGATGTTGATGTCCATCTCCTCCAAGCCGGAACTGCTGAAGATCTCCACCATCGGGAGCGCCCGGTCTTTGACCTCCAGATCCACGGTCCGATCATCCAGCTTCCCTTCGTGCAGCCGCTTCCGGAGTTTCTCACGAGTCTCAGCCACGGAGGTCGTTGCGCCAGTGTCTTCGGCACCTTCGAATCCGGACGGTGCGGCAAACCTGCCAGTGGGAAGGAGGAGGTCCAGTAGCCGCTCCTCGGCCAACTCCCTCGCCCGCTCCTGCACGGCCCTGGCCTTCTCGCCCTTCACCATGCCCACCGCCAGCTCGCTCAGGTCGCGCACCATCGATTCTACGTCGCGCCCGACGTAGCCGACCTCCGTGTACTTGCTCGCCTCCACCTTGATGAACGGCGCATCGACCAGTTTGGCGAGGCGCCGCGCGATCTCGGTCTTCCCCACGCCGGTGGGACCGATCATGATAATATTCTTCGGCGCTACCTCGTCACGCAGTTCTTCAGGCAGCCTTTGTCTGCGCCATCTGTTGCGGAGGGCGATCGCCACCGCCCGCTTCGCTTCCTTTTGGCCGATGATGTACCGGTCAAGCTCGGCCACAATCTGTCGCGGCGTCAACTGGTCCATATGAAGAAGTTCCGGGTTCCTGGTTCCAAGTTCCGGGTTAAGATCAAGTTCGGTCTCCGCCTATGGGGTTAGCTTCCCAATTTCCGGTTCAGCTTCGCAGTTCCTCTTTCCGAGTTCCGGGTTCCAGGTTTAGAACGGAGTACATCAGAAATCCAACTTGGAACCTGGCACCTGGAACGTGGAACTGTTTTACAACTCTTCAATCGTGATCCTGTCGTTGGTGTAGACGCAGAGTGAGGCAGCGATCTTCATCGCCTCCTCGGCGATTCTCTTCGCGTTAAGATCTGAGAAGCCGACCAAAGCTCTGGCCGCGGCGGCCGCGTATGGCCCCCCGGAGCCGATCCCGATCACCCCGTCGTCGGGCTCGATCACGTCGCCCGTCCCCGAGATGACCAGCGAGTTTTCTTTATCAACCACCACCAGCAATGCTTCCAATCTGCGAAGGACCCGGTCGGTGCGCCAATCCTTCGCCAGCTCGACCGCCGCCCGGGGGAGGTTGCCGCTATACTCCTCCAGTTTGGCCTCGAACTTGGTGAAGAGGGCGAATGCATCGGCGGCGGCGCCGGCAAAGCCCGCGACCACCCGATCATTCCACATCCGGCGGACCTTCCGGGCGGTCTGTTTCATCACCGTCTCGCCAAAGGTGACCTGCCCGTCACCGGCCACAACCACACTCCCTTTGTGCCGCACCGCGAGGATCGTTGTGCTCCGCACGACGGGTTCACAGTTCACGGTTGACGGTTCACGAATGGAGAACGCACCACTTTCTCCAGTGCTTCGATTTCGTCTCATCTCTGTTTCTCTCCATGAACTACGAACGCTGAACTGTGAACTTCTCACGCCCTTGGATGCGCCTTGTCATACACCTCCATTAAATGATCCAGATTCAAGTGGGTGTACCGCTGAGTCGTCGAGAGACTTGAATGACCCAGCAGCTCCTGAATCGCGCGGAGGTCGGCCCCGGCTTCCAGCAGATGCGTCGCAAAGCTGTGCCGTAGCCCATGCGGGGTGATCTTCGGACCAAGCCCGCTCCGCTGCAGGTATTTCAACAGCATTCTACCGACACTCCTTGCGCTCAAGCGACCGCCCCGAGGGTTCAAGAACACCGCGGGCGGACCAAGCGGTCCCTGGCCGCTCGTCGGGATCAGCTCCTTCCGTCTGTCCAGATAGCCCTTCAATGCCATCTTGGCCTTTGACCCTACTGGCACGATTCGCTCCTTGTTCCCTTTCCCTTTGACCTTGACAAAGCCCTCCCGAAGGTCCAGGTTGTGCAGATCCAGCCCCACCAGCTCGCTCAATCGAATGCCCGAGGCATAGAAAAGTTCGAGAATCGCCCGGTCACGGGCACTGTGGACATCCTGGCGGCCAGGTGAGGCCAAGAGCCGATCGATCTCGTCCACCGAGAGATGGGCTGGAAGCCGTGTTGGCAGCTTCGGGGTCGAAACCAGCTTCGCCGGATTCGCCTGAACTACCCCCTCGCGGCAGAGGTACCGGAAGAACGACCGAAGGGTCGCCAGTTTCCGCGCGATACTGCTCCGCGCGATCCCGCGCCCGTGCAGGTCCGCGATGAAAGCTCGGATCGCCAGAGAGTCGATCTTGGCAGGGTCGAGGGTCTGTTGCCAGGGATCCCCACATTCGAGCCCACTCACAACGGGTTCCGAGCGCGACAGCTTTTTGCCCCTGAGAAATTGTCGGAACTGCTGAAGGTCGCTTGCATAGCTCTTCAGCGTGTGAGGGGAAGCGGCCCGCTCTGCCTGAAGATAAGAGAGATAAGCCTCGATCTGTTCTAGCATCCGCCCGATCCTCCTCTCGTCCGGTACGATACGAGGATTGAGCGGAAAGATCAAGGCAAAACCGGCCTTCGCAGGTCTTAAGAGCGGCAGATGTTAGCAGACCGACACACAGAGCGCAAAGAGTGGAGAATTCGAGTGGGAGCTAAGACGAGGTCGATATCGTTAAATGAGATTAGGAAGATTTTGGAGGGCGCGCTCGACCAGGGCGTGCCGCCGCTCCCGCTTTGCGCGAATCGGATTATCGAGGGGAGGCAGGAGGCCGAAATTGACATTCATCGGCTGGAAGGTGCGGGGGTCCGCATGGCAGATGTGACGGATGAGTGACCCGAGGGCAGTCGTCGGGGGGAGCACGACCGGGACATCACCTCCGAGAAGGCGGACAGCATTGATGCCGGCCACGAGGCCGGTCCCGGCCGATTCCAGGTATCCCTCGACGCCGGTAAGTTGCCCGGCAATGAAGATTCCCGGGTCGCCCCGGAACTGCATCGTCTCCTGGAGCAGGGCCGGCGCAGTGATGAAGGTGTTGCGATGGATCGAGCCGTATCGAAGGAATTCCGCTTCGTGGAGGCCCGGAATCGTCCGGAGGAGCCGGCGCTGTTCACTCCAGCGGAGGCGGGTCTGGAATCCCACCATGTTGTACATCGTCCCTTCACGGTTCTCCATCCTTAACTGCACGACGGCGTAGGGCTGCTGGCTGGTCCTGGGATCAACCAGACCGACAGGTTTCATCGGCCCGAAGCGGAGCGTATCCTCGCCGCGTGCTGCCAGCACCTCGATGGGGAGACACCCCTCGAAATACCTCTCCTCTTCGAAAGGATGAACCGGAGTCAGCTCCGCCGCTCGGACCGCCTCCCAGAAGAGACGATACTCCTCCCTCGTCATTGGGCAGTTCAAGTAATCGTCGCCTCCCTTGCCGTAGCGAGAGGCTGCAAACACGATCTCTCGATCGATGGAGTCGGCGGCGACGATCGGCGAGATGGCGTCGTAAAAGTAGAGAAGATCGGAGGGAGTGGCTGAGGTGTCCTGCGCCCCCAGATAGTCCAGGAACCGATCTCGCAACGCCCCGGCCAACCGATCGGAGGTCAGCGGGCCGGTGGCGATAATCACCGGTCGCTCCTCCGGGATCGCTTTGACCTCCTCCCTCACGATGTTGATGCGCGGGTGACGGGTCAGGCGCTCCGTAATCTCAGCAGCGAATGCTTCTCTGTCTACGGCAAGTGCCGAGCCGGCCGGGACGGCATGGGCTCGGGCGGCGGCCATGATCACCGACCCGTAGGCGGCGAGCTCTCGCTTTAACAGGCCGTGACAATCCTCCGGCGAATCGGACTTGAGCGAGTTGCTGCACACCAGCTCGGCCAGCCGGTCGGTCTTGTGGGCAGGCGTCGGGGTCACCGGCCGCATTTCATACAGCCGCACATTCGCGCCCCTCTCTGCCGCCTGCCAGGCCGCTTCGCTTCCAGCCAGTCCCGCACCGACTACGACGATCTCGGTCATGCCTTCGCTTCCGCCGCCTTATCGGCCTCCCGCACGTAGCCACACCCCTCAGTTACGCAACGGACCGAGACCTCACCCCCCTTCAGACGCTTTTCCACCAAGAAGGCGGCCCCGCACTTCGGGCAAGGCTCGCCGATCGGACGATCCCAGATGGCGAAACTGCACTTTGGATAGGCGGTACACCCATAGAACACCCGGCCCCGTTTGGTCCGTCGCTCCGAGAGCGGGCTCCCACACTGCGGACAGTTGACCCCGATCGGGATCGGCTTCAGGTTCTTACAGGCTGGATAGGTGGAGCAGGAAAGGAAGCGACCGTATCGACCCTCGCGAATCACCATCGGACTGCCGCATTTCTCGCACACTTCGTTGGTCGGCTGCGGCGCCGGCCGAGCAGCCCCCGCCTCTGCTGTCGAGAGCTTTCGGATCGTCTTGCATTCCGGGTAGCCCGAACACGCCAGAAACGGTCCGAACCGGCCCCGCTTCATCACCATGGGCCGCCCGCAGTTTTCACAAGGCTCTGCCTCCGCCGCTCCAGCCCCATCGGTGTCCTCCGCGAGGCCGCCCTCCTCTTTGAGCTCCGCCGGCAGCTCGCGGGTGCTCTTGCACTCCGGATAGTTGGAGCATGCCAGGAAGCGACCAAAGCGGCCCCAGCGGATCACCATCTTATTGCCGCAGCGCTCGCAGATCTCGTCGGTCTTCTCCTCCATCGCCTTGATGTTCCGCATCCCGACCTTTGCTTCTTCCAGCCATCCCGAGAAGGCGTTATAGAACCGGTGCATCTCTTCCAGCCAGTTCTTCTGCCCCTCTTCGATCTCATCCAGGGTGGTTTCCATCCGGGCCGTGAACTCGTAATCCATCACCCGAGGGAAACTCTCCACGAGCAGATCAATCACGATCCCGCCCAGCTCCGTCGGCCGAAACTTGCCCTGTTCCTTCACCACGTAGTCGCGGTTTTGGATGACACTCAGGATAGCGGCGTAGGTGCTGGGACGGCCGATCCCAAGCTCTTCCAAATCTTTGACGAGGGTCGCCTCGGTGTAGCGAGGCGGCGGCTGCGTAAAATGCTGGGAGGGCGTGACACCTAGTAGCCGCACCGTCTCCCCGACCTCGAGGGGCGGGAGGGCCACGTTGGCCTCTTCTTCCACTGCCGTCTCCTCGGCCGTCTCGTCCCGCACCTCTTCCGGCCGTGTCTTTGGTGCCTCATCCTTTCCCTCTATATACACTTGCATGAAGCCGGCGAACCGCTGGATGCGACCGCTGGCCCTGAGCGTGAAGCGACCGCCCTGGACCTCGACGGAGGTGACATCGTAGATGGCTGGTGGCATTTGGGAGGCGACGAAGCGGTTCCAGATCAGCGTGTACAGAGCGAGTTGATCCTTTGTCAAGTACCCTTGGAGGGATGCCGGATCTCGATAGACCGAGGTCGGGCGAATGGCTTCGTGGGCCTCTTGAGCCGCCCGCCCACTGCGGTAGGTGGGCGGCCGTTCCGGAACAAACGCCTGCCCGAACCGTTCGGCGATGTAGCCGGCCGCTTCGGCCTGCGCGTCCGGCGAGACGCGCACCGAGTCAGTCCGCATATACGTGATGAGGCCAACGGCTCCCTCCTCGCCGATCTCGATCCCTTCGTAGAGCTGCTGGGCGATCTGCATTGCCCTCTTGGCAGTGAAGTGAAGCTTTCGGACTGCCTCCTGCTGAAGCTTGCTGGTCGTGAACGGCGGCACCGGATTCCGACGTTTCTCTTTTCTGGTCAGGTCGGTGACCCGGAACTCTTGCCGTTCGAGCTCTCGTGTGACCTGCTCGGTTTCCTCCTGGTTCCGAAGGTTCACCCGCTCGCCATTGATCTTGTACAGCTTGGCCGCAAAGGGCGGGGGCATTCGGCCTTCCAGGGACGCCTCAACCGACCAGTACTCGGTCTTGACGAAGACCCTGATCTCTCGCTCACGATCGACGATGAGGCGAAGGGCTACCGACTGGACCCGGCCGGCGGAGATGCCTCGCTTGACCTTGTCCCAGAGGAGCGGGCTGATCTGGTATCCGACCAGGCGGTCCAGAATCCTTCGGGCCTGCTGGGCATCAACGCGGCGCTGGTCGATTGTGGATGGGTGGTTGAACGCCTCCCGCACGGCGCGCTTCGTAATTTCGTTGAAGGTCACGCGGTGGATCGGTTTCTTGGCGGGGGCCAGCTCGTGAGCCAGGTGCCAACAGATGGCCTCCCCCTCTCGATCGGGATCGGCGGCGAGATAGATAGCGCCTGCCGTCTGAGCCGCCTTTTTCAACGCCGACACGACCTTCTCTCTCCCCTCGATGATCTCGTACTGCGGGGCGAAGTCGTGCTCGATATCAACAGCCAGCGACTTGGTGGGCAGATCGCGGACGTGGCCCATCGAGGCCTTGACCACGAACTCTTTTCCGAGATATTTACCGATCGTCTTGGCCTTCGCGGGCGACTCGACGATCACCAATGACTCAGGCAATCTTGACTCATCCTCCCTTGAAGAAGGGTTGAGGGTCTAGGGTTTAGGGTAAAGTTTCTGGGGTGAGAGCTCTGGACTCTACCCTATACCCTCCACCCTATATACCCTGTCTCCTATACCCTATACCCTACCCCGTGTCGGCCGGAGCCGCCTGGCAAAACTCTTCCCCGGTAACTCTTCAATCACGCCCTTTAGCAATAGGGAGAGGAGGAGAGAGGCCATCTGTCCTGCCGGAAGGCGAGTCCGGCCGATCAGATCATCGATCTGCAGGGGCCCTGCCTCCAGTGCATCAACGATTAGGACCTCCTCCTGCTCAAGGGGAGGGCTCGCTGCTGCTGCACGAGTCCCGACCTGCGATGGCGGCCCAACCTGCGGCTCGATCTCCTCCCAAATATCTTCCCACCCTTCCGTCAGCTTCGCACCCGCCTTGATGAGCTGGTGACACCCCCGACTGGATCGCGCCGTCACCTGACCGGGGACGGCGAAGACCTCCCGCCCCTGTTCGAGGGCGTAATTCGCGGTGATCAGCGCCCCACTCTGGATCCCGGCCTCAACCACTACCACGCCGAGCGTGAGCCCGCTGATGATCCGATTACGTCGAGGGAAGTGGTCCGGTTTTGGGGGCGCGAAAACGGGAAACTCACTCAGCACTGCCCCGTTTGCGCCGATCTGGTCGGAGAGTTCGCCGTGTTCGGGAGGATAGGTCACACCCAGCCCGCATCCCAGGACTGCGATCGTCCGGCCGCCAGCTTCCAGCGCCCCCCGATGCGCTGCCGCGTCGATCCCACGAGCCATCCCACTCACGATCGTCACCCCGCGCGCAGCGAGCTCTCCGCTGATCCGCTCGGCCATCGCGATCCCGTACGAGGTCGCCTTCCGGGAACCAACGATGGCGATCGAGACCCGATCTTGCGGCTGAATCATCCCCCGCACGTAGATGACCGGCGGCGGTAAGTAGATTGTTGCCAGCGGCTCTGGATATCCCTCATCACCAAAACGTAACAGGTCAAGGCCCCTCGTCTCCATGACCCTCAGTTCACGATCAAGGGCCTCCCGCCAGGGAAAACCCGCGACGGCTCGAGCCGCCTCACGGCTCACCCCCGTAACCTGCTCGAGCGCCTCCGTTGAGGCCGTCAGAACGGCCTCGGCCGACCCCAGCCATTTCACCAGGCGGTGAAACGACGCTGCTCCAACTTCGGGGATCAGGTTGAGCGCCAACCAGGCATCCCGTTCTCGAAGTCGCTGCTCGGTCATGCCCACGATACAGACCTACGTCCCTTTGCGCCCCTAGGTACCGCGATGGGTAACGACAGGATCGCTGGACTGTTCGACTGCCAGATGCGGCACCCAGACAGGGAGGCGAGGGAGAAGGATCGGATGATGTCTTGGGACCCCCGGCGGTAACGACCCCAGGGGTATGTTGAAGGAAGGCGATTGGCTGACGAGCTGCGACTCGGGAGTGGCGTCAGCCTCCTTCGCCTTTCTGCGTATCGCCGGAACCCCCGCCGAACGCCCTGAGGCTGGGCGCACGCCCGCCGAGGAGATCGAAGCCGTACTCCAGCAGTACTGCGGCCTCAGTCCACCGATAGGAGTCATTGAGGAGGACCGCAATCAATTGATGCTCGCCCCGAGTGGCCGACGCGACGAGGCAGCGGCCTGCCCGCTCGGTGTAACCGGTCTTTACGCCGTCCGCGCCAAAGAATTGCCCGAGGAGCCTGTTGTGGGTTCGGAGGAGCCTCCGTTTCACGACTCTTCCCTTTCGCCCTGTTTCGATTTCAAGACGAACTTCCCGGGTCTGTACCATGCGGGCGAAGGTCGGATTGCGCTGGGCTTGACGAGCGAGCAGAGCCAAGTCATAGGCGGTCGAGAAGTGCTCCGGATTATCAAGCCCGTGGGGATTCGTGAAATGCGTTCCCTCCATCCCGAGGGATCTCGCCTTCGAATTCATCCGGGCAACAAACCGTTCTTCGGTCCCACCGACATACTCAGCCGCAGCTAACGCGGCATCATTCGCCGACTTGAGCAGGATCGCCCACAAGAGATCTCTGAGCGTAATGCGCTGGCCCCGTTTCAGCCCCAGTCCCGTCCCACCGACGGCAGTGGCCCGTTCAGTGATCACCACCTTATCGTTCAGCCGTCCCTCCTCAAGGATGAGGAGCGCGGTCATGATCTTCGTCGTGCTGGCCGGGGGCCGCCGTTCTCTGTGGTTTCTGGCAAATAGGATGGCGCCCGTGTCGCCATCCATCAAGAGGGCCGAAGCGGCGCTCAGCTCCTCGGGACCGATCGCGTAGAGTGAGAAGTCGGATGTGGGGGTTCGGGGATCGGAGGGGCGACCAGATACCGATGAGGGAGGGAGATCTTCTCGCGCCCTCGTGGCACGCGACGACCGGGCTCCGGCCGGCAGGCTAGTGGCGAAGAGAATGCTCAGGACGATGAGAACGGCCCATCTCTTTACTTTCTGCACGGGCTCCCCCCTGTTTAGGGTTTACCGAACAGCTCGGTCTCAACAAGTTGGCAAAGTACGTGACCGAGCGTTGCGTGCACCTCTTGGATCCTGGGTGTGGATCGCGAGGGTACCACGAATGCGTATTCCACAAGCCCGGCGAGCTTTCCTCCATCCCCGCCAGTGAACGCCATAGTACCCATCCTCGCGTTACTGGAGGCTTCGATCCCGCGAACCACGCTGGCGGACTGGCCGCTGGTGCTGATCCCGATGGCGACATCACCTGGGCGCCCCAGGGCCTCGACCTGGCGGGCAAAAATCTCGGCATAGTCCCGGTCATTGCTGATGCTGGTCAGGATCGAGCTGTCGGTCGTCAGGGCGATCGCGGCAAGCGCCGGCCGGTCGAGCAAGAAGCGGTTCACCAGTTCGGCCGCAATATGCTGGGCGTCGGCAGCGCTTCCACCGTTGCCAAAAAGCAACACCTTACCTCCCGCTCGTAAGACCTCCGTGATGGCTGCCGCGGCCCGCACGACCAAGTCCAGGTGGCCTTCCAGGAAGGCAAGCTGCAGCCTGGCGCTCTCAAGAAAGATCGCCTCGGCGACGTCTCGCAACGGCTGCCTCCACACCGGCCGCTTCGACGCGCCCGGCAACCGCTGTCCTGCAGCGGTCTGTCGTTTAGCAAAGTTATAGGACTTTTTGGGTTATATACAGTGGCAAGTCGAGTTGTCAAGGGAAAAGTCACCACAGGCCCATGGGCGAACCTCAACCAGAAAACGCCGCCCCGCGGGAAAATCCGTCCCGAACGGGGGTTCCCAGGTCGGCCTACCCCTTGGCCTTGGCCTTGGCCTTCACCTTGACGGGGGCCCTCACCCTTGCTCGCTCCCAACTACGCCATTCATAGACGATGGGTGAGGCCACGAACCAGGATGAGTAGGTACCGACACACACACCGGCGATAAGCGCAAGGGAGAAATCGTGCAGCACCTCACCACCCAGCAAGAAGAGGGCGATCAAGACCAAGAAGACGGTGAACGAGGTCACCATGGTCCGGCTGAGCACCTCGTTAATGCTCATATTGATGACGTCTCCCAGCGATTCTCGTCGCCGTCCCCGAAGGTTCTCGCGGATCCGGTCGAAAACCACCACCGTATCTGTGAGCGAATAACCGGCAAGGGTCAGCAGAGCGGTGACAATAAGGAGGGTGATCTCTCGGTTCAGCACATAGAAGAATCCCAGAACCGCCAGGACGTCGTGGAGGGTCGCGATGGCCGCGGCCACGCCGAACTTGAACTCGAAGCGCCATGCGATGTAGACAATGATGCCGATCATGGAGATGGTGATCGCCCACAGAGCGGCCTTCTGAAGGTCCTTCCCGATGGCCGGCCCGACCTCGTTGGTCCCTTCCACCACGAATGGATTGTCAGGCAACCCTTTCAAGAAGATATCCTGTACCCGTTGGGCCATCCCCGCTTGGCTGCCCTCCGCCCTCTTCGATAGAACCACGATGCGATCCCCACCTGCAAACTGCTGGGGCTCACTGTCCTTCAGACCATTCGCGCCGAGGAGTACCCGGACCTGTCCAAGATCAACCGGCCGCTGGAACTTGAGTTGAACAGAGGTGCCGCCGGCGAAGTCAATCCCTAGGTTGGCGGCGCCACGCGCGATCTGGATGATCGACACGATCCCCAAGAGGCAGAGCAATGATGAAACGCCGAAGGCGGTCCGCCGCCAGGCGATGAAATCGATCTTCGTCTT
>JBGPUH010000054.1:0-10745 GCA_041491025.1 Methylomirabilis sp. (SeqCode) | reverse complement strand
GCTCCGCCCCCTTTATCACCATGCCGCGGGCAAAGGAAGGGAGTCGACCTAACCGGTCTTTGGCCGCCTCATCCCACTGGAGCGTAAAGCGCGCTTCGAGCCCGAAGGTCTGTTCCTCTGGCAGCGTGATCATCTGACCGCCGAACTGGCCCGGCTGATACCCGCATCCGGGGTCCTCCGCCAGGTAGTCGCCGTAGGTGGCATAGGCCCGGCAGCGGCAGCCCCCGCAGATCCTGGAGAACTCGCACACCCCGCACCGGCCGCCCAGGTGCGGGTCTCGGAGGTCGGTGAGGACGGGTGCCCCTTCCCAGATGGCGGAAAAAGACTGGCGTCGGAGGTTTCCGGCTGACACGGGCATGTAGGGGCAGGGGGTGATATCTCCTTCCGGCATAATCCGACAGTAATATTTGCCGGCCGGGCAACTTCCGTGCGCATAGTTCTTCAACAGCGGCGAGGTCGGGTCGAGGGCGTAGATGATCCGGCGAAAGTGAGGGGCACACTTGGCGCGGATGAGGAGGTCGCCCGATCGGCCTGCCGGGACTGACCAGGGGTCTTCCGGCCGATCGAAGATCGAGAAAGACTCGTTCGGCTTCTGGCCTTTACCGTTGCCGACTCCCTGGACGCGGGCAAGGTAGGTCAGGAGATGTTCGTACTGGTCCGCCGTGATGTCCGTCAGATCTCGGCCCCGGCCGGTCCGGACCAGGAAGAACAGATTAAGGACGCGGGCGCCGAGCGACCTGGCCAGGTCGATCATCGCCGGGATCTCCGTCACATTCCAGGAGGTCACGCTGGTGTGGATGGAGAAGTCCAGACCTTCGGCCCGCAGCGCCTCCGTGGCGCGGATCGCCCCCCGAAAGGCGCCGGGCAAGTGTCGGAAGGTGTCGTGCTTTGCCGGGTCGGTGGAATCGAGGCTGATGCTGGCCCCCTGGATGCCGTGCCGGCGCATCAGGCGGGCCTGTTTGTCCCGCAGGAGGACGCCATTCGTCCCAAGGACGACCGTGAACCCTTTTTCCGCGGCGTAGGCGGCGATGTCAAAGAGGTCTTTCCTGAGCAGCGGCTCGCCGCCGGTGAGGATCAAGAAGACGTTGGGGTTGACTTGAGCGATCTCATCGATGACGCGGCGACACTCCCCGGTCGTCAACTCCTGCGACGGATCGGCCCCAGAGAAGGCGCTCATGTAGCAATGGGCGCAAAGGAGATTGCACCGCTGGGTCAGGTTCCAGGAGATCGTGTAGGCTCGATAGGTCATGGAAGGTTCTCCGAGGTTGGCCGTGCCTGCGGAGTATACCACGATGGGGACTAGGGTGCGAGATGATCCAGCCTGGCGAGACCGGGCAAGAGATGGCAGACTCACTGAGCCAGATTGGCCTGGCAACAGGGGGGAGCTATCGGGGGCGGATTGGGTTACGGGACTTCGCGGAACAACGATTAACTACGACTGTCAGGCCCCGGCGGTCAGGCGTCCTTGCGATTACATTTTCCTGAAGTAATTGGCGATCTCCCAAACGGCCCACACATTGAAGCGCACCTTGTCGCCCGGCCGGATGTGGTTGGCCTCCAAGCTTTGCCGCCCTGTGGGGCAGAGACCATAGGTGTATTTGCCTGCCCACTCGCGGATGGTGATCGTCGTGTCGTTCATCTCGACAACTTGCCCCTCGCGGATAAGCGCCTCCGATTCTCCAACCCCGCCTCCTGGGCCACCGCCGGCCCTCGCCGGGGGCACGCCCAGCAAAAGGCCTGTCGTCAGTGCGGCTGCGGCCGCGATTACAGCGATCGGTCCCCTAATGGCTCGCATTTCTCCCCTCCTGCTTGCACCCGGCAACTTGCCGACAGATTTTCAGGCACGACCGGATAAGGCATTTACGACACTTCAGATATATTATAAAGGGCCAGATAGGGGTTGTCTAGACGGGGCACAAGGCTAAGAGCTGAACATCTCCTGAAGGAGTCCCATTTCCCATCCCCTGCGGGCATGGAGATACGAAGGCTTAGCGTCGTTGTCGGTTGTCCCCTCGGACTTGACCTGGATGTTCCCCTCTTTGTCTTTTTCGTAGGACCAGGTGACCGAAATCATCATGGCGCTGTCCATGGAGACGAGGGGCCAGCAGATGCTGGAGGGAGTGCCAGCCTCCCCGATCTTTGCGCCGAGGACCTTGGCGATGTGCCGGCCGGCGATCTTGGCAGAGGTGGTCGCGCAAAAGGCGCTCCTGGTAAATGGGGTATCGGCGTTGTCGCCGAGGGCGTAAATCGTTTCGTCCTTCGTGGACCTGAAGGTCTGCGGGTTCACCTCGGTGAAAGGATCGCCAAGACCTGCCTCCACGAGGAACGGCATGGTCTTGTTGGGCGGGATAACGCTGAGGATGTCGTACCGAAGCTTGCCGGCCTCGGTCTCGACCGTTCGATCCTCCGGGCCCACCCTCAGGAGTCGGGTATGCGGGTGGTACGTCAGGACGTCTTTGTTTGCCTCCATTGCCTTCAGGAAGCCGGGCGCGAGAGCTGGAGGGATCGGCTTTGGGCGCGGGTCCACCATGGTCACCTTCCCCTTGACCCTCTTCTTCTTGATGTAGTCGGCCCAGAGAAGGGCATACTCGTACGGGCCCGGGGGACACTTGTACGGACCGCTGGGGATACTCACGAGCACGTCCCCTCCCTGGAAGGCGGCGATCCGGTGGTGTAAGTCGATCAGTGGTGAACCTTTGTCATACAGGCAGAGGTTGGCGCGAGGCCGCTCGGTCAGACCGGGGACGTCTTCGTAGGCCATGCGGACCCCGGTCGCCACCAAGAGGTAGTCATAGTCCACCGTGCCGTCGGCGCAGACAACCATTTTCTTGTCACGGTCCAGGGCAAGGATGGTCGTTCGAACGAACTCGAGCCCCCTCTCGTGAAGCGATGTGTATCCGCGGGTGATCGTGTCGAGCGACACCATCCCAAATAGATACTCTAACGTGGCGGGACAGGAGATGAAGAACGGCGCCTTGTCCAAGAGAACGACTTGGGTATCCGGGACGAGTCGTTTCACGGTCAGCGCGGCGTTAATGCCGCCGAAAGACGCTCCCAGGATCACGAGACGCTTGCCCTTGGGCTTTCCCATCAGCTCGGGGATCGAGTGCTGAACGCTGGCCAGGGCCGCGCGAGTCGGGGAGGCTCCGACAAGGGCGGCGCCAACGCCGGCCAACTTGAGGAAATCGCGCCTGTTCAGGCTCATCGTGGCACCTCGGTGGCTAACTTGGCGGTCACTTCGACGGATGTGGTGAAGGTTAACCCCTCGGAGTCTTTGACCTCTGCCCTCAGAACGCTCGCTCCACGAGGAATGAAGTAAAAGCGGAAGTTGGGGTCCTCGCTGATCGAGATACCGGTCTCCGCCGTCAGGATGGTATTGTCGCCATAGCTCACGGTGATCTTCTCGATAAAGTGGGCCAGGATGAGGAACCCCTTGAAAAGATCATATTGCATACCAGTGTGGTTAGGATGCGTGATGACAAGCTGCACCCAATTGGGTTGGTTCAGTATGGTGGCACTCTGGGTTCGGATCAGCATCTGCCCAAGATGTGCTGAGGCGGTCGCTGTGACGGGGGGAGGGATGGCGCAGCCCCCAGATGCTTTAACGAACGTCGACGACATAAACAGCTCGCCGTTGTTCATCTCGGCAATGGCCCGCACGGGGCCGTGTGTCTGGACGCGAATGTTGGTGCCCAGCTCGGCCAGGCCGTTCTCGGGTGTAAGGTGAAAAGCGCCCGCCAGCGGCACCGGATTATTCTCGACCACGATGAAGAGAGTCTTCACGTAGCGGTCCGGCGACTGGGGGACCGCCGACTTGACCGCAATGGGAACGGTTGCGGCATTGTCTGGCCTGAGCGGGACCTCAAGCTGAATGACTCCGCCCGCGCCTTCTTGGATCGGCCGATCTCCGAACAGGTGTTTCTTCAAGTCGCCCCACCGGGCAGTTTGGAACTCTGAATCATCAGCCCTTGAACTGAGTGTGAGGCCGCCCAACACGCTCAGGCCAAGAGCCAAGGCCAGCATGACGCCTGCTCGTCTCATTCCTCTTTCTCCCTTGTGCACAAAGCGCTTGTCATCACCTCATCGCTCTTCGGATACTTGAACCCTTTTCCTCCCGACAACGGGCTTCCGTCAGCAAGAGTCCATTGCCGCCGTGCCAGGCGATGTTACACATCCCCCACCGTGATGTCAATGGCATCGCGTGTGCTGAGCACTTAGCCCTCTCCCCTCCCCACGTCAGGCCCTCCAAGAGATCATGCCGGACCATCCGATGACCACAGCCTATGCCTTTCCGTTGAAAGAAGCGGTGTGATAGGATAGCGGCCATCCTGCCCCAGGCAACTCCGCCCGCACGCTCAGTGGACGGCCCGGGGCATCCAACGAGCATCGAGTGAGAGGAGGAGGCGATGCACGTCGGGGTCGGGCTTCCCCATTTCCGGCAGATGGCATCAGCGGAGGCGATCGTGACGGTCGCCCAGCGGGCCGAGGCGCTGGGGTTCGATTCCGTGTGGGTGACTGATCACATCGTCATCCCGCACAGCGCGATCCCGCGTTTCGGCGAGACGTTTTTCGAACTGTTTGCAACCCTGGCCTATGTGGCTGGAAAGACCCGGCGGGTCCGGTTGGGAACAAGTGTGATCATCCTGCCGTACCGCAATCCCCTTTTTATGGCCAAGGCCCTGGCTACGATCGATGTCCTCTCGGGCGGCCGCCTCATCGTCGGGGCAGCGGTCGGCTGGCTTGCGGAGGAATTTGAGGCCCTAGGCATCCCTTTCAAAGAGCGGGGGGCTAGGAGTAACGAGGCCCTGAAGATCATGAAGCTTCTTTGGACAGAGACGGACCCGAAGTTCGAGGGGAGATTCTTCAAGTTTGCGGGCATCAAGGCCGAGCCGAAGCCGCTCCAGAAACCACATCCCCCGATCTGGATCGGCGGGAGCAGCACGGCTGCGCTGAAGCGAGCGGCCGAGTTCGCCGAAGCCTGGCACCCAACCCACCGACCGATCGAGGAAATTGCCGCTGGCGCGATGCAGTTCAAAGCGTTGGCGAAGGCGCAGGGCCGCGATCCCAACACCCTTCAGGTGATCGTCAGGGCTCCGTTACGGGTTGTTGCGGGCGGCACAGCGCAGGAGTCGCGTCCGCTCCTGGTCGGGACACCGGACCAGATCGTGGAGGATATCGGCAAATACAAAGAGGCGGGCGTCACCGGGTTTATGTTCGATACCTTCTACGGCAACCCGGCCGTCAACGGCCAGGATCTTCCGGGAGTGCTGGCCACCCTTGAGGCGTTTGCCCAAGACGTCCGCCCCAGAATATAAAATGATAATCGCCATCCCTGTTCTTGGGTCGGTTTTTTCGGTTGACTCGGGAGATGTTTTCTATATGATGGGTGGCCGTGACCGAGCGCAATCCGCCGATGCGTCGTCCTTTGTGACAGGACAGTAGTCATGTTATTGTTGTCCGCAAGGCGAAACCAAGCCTCGCCCTCAGGGGCGGTCGCTCGACAGCTCGCTGCAGCGAGCTGGGCATGCGTCGCCCTCATTCTCCTCCTGCACGCGGTACCCGCTCTGGCGCAGGAAGCTGCGAAGGACGCCCCGGCTTACCGTGCCTTCCCTTTGATCGGGAGCAGGCTTGCCGTCTGGGCCATCGCCCAGATCCACTTGAACTTCGCGGCCTTCATCCTCGGGGTTCCCATCTTTGCGGTCATCGTGGAGGCCGTTGGGATGCGGACCAAAGACCTCCGCTATGATTGGCTCGCCCACGAGTTCGTCAAGCTCGTCTTCGCCGCTTTCTCCACCACCGCCCTGCTGGGGGCGCTCCTGCTCTTCCTCTTCATCGGGTTCTACCCCAAGTTCTGGAACTACCTGACGGGGATCTTCTACCCCACCATGTGGGTCTATGCGGTCCTGTTCTTCCTGGAGACGTTTTCGGTCTACCTCTGGTATTACGGGTGGAATTGGCTTTCCGGGAGCCGGAAGTGGATCCATCTCACCCTGGGCATCCTTGCCAACGTGTTTGGGACGACGATCCTAATGATCGCGAACTCCTGGGCCACGTTCATGATGAGTCCGCGTGGCGTGGACGAGGCAGGCAACCTCCAGAGCCTATGGCAGGCAATCAACAACCACACCTGGATGCCGATTAACATCCACCGCATCATCGCCAATATCGTATTTGGCGGGACGATCGCCGCAGCCTATGCCGCGTTCCGGTTCCTTTCCGCCAAGAGCGACGAGGAGCGGGCGCGTTACGACTGGATGGGGTACGTCGGGAACTTCGTCTCGATCTCGGCGCTCCTTGTACTCCCCTTCGCCGGATATTATCTGGGGCGCGAGATCTACAGCTTCAATCAGACGATGGGTATTACCATGATGGGCGGCTTCATGTCCTGGCTGTGGGTCCTCCAGGCAATCCTGATCGGCGTCCTCTTCATCGGCTCCAACTACTACCTCTGGTTGGGGATGGAGCGGATCCCCGGCGCCGAACGGTATCGGAAGTACATCCCCTACCTCATCATGGTCATTGCCGCAGGATTCATGGTGTGGGCTACCCCACGGAGCATGGTGGTGACGCTCCAGGAGACCCGCGCCATGGGCGGCACCCATCACCCGGTGCTCGGCTTTCTGGGCGTCATGTCGGCCAAGAATACCGCCGTCAACCTGCTGATCCTCACCACGTTCCTCTCGTATCTCCTTTACCGTCGTGCCAACCGGATCTCCACACAGTCCTGGGCCGGCGCGGGTATGGCCGCCCAGTGGGTGATCCTAGGACTGGCGGCGGCCATCGTGATGTTCTATGGCGTGTACGGCTACTTCGTCGACTCGATCGTGCGGATCGGTTTCTCGGTCTACCAGGTGCTGGCTGTCCTTGGCGCTATTGCTGCGGTCATGGCCATCGACGTCCCGATGTTCAAGGGTGCGCGGTCCACAGGGACCATTCGCTGGGGCACGATTGCGCCGCGCTCGCAATATGTGTTGATCCTGCTCGCGGTCACCTTCACGTGGCTCATGGGACTCATGGGCTTTGCCCGATCGGGAATCCGCCAGCACTGGCACGTCTATGGGGTCATGCGCGACACCTCCGTTGATGCAATGACCCCTGCCCTCGGATACGCCGCGAACGTGATCACGATAGTCACCACAATCTTCCTCGCCCTGGTCCTGTTTATCTTCTGGCTGGGAAGCCTTGGGGAGAAGGGGAAAGACGCCTCCGCCCATGGGCCTGCCCTCGCTGGCGCGCCAAAGGACCGACTCTGACATGCGGGTTCCGGTCACCCTGAGGGTCTCAGCCTTCGCCCTAGCGGTCATGGGGGTGTACACCTACTACGCCAACTCGATCCCCCAGGTCCAGTCCAGGCCCCCGGAGGAGCTTTCCCTGGAGGAAGGGAAGGTGACCGTCGAGCAACTCATCAAGGCCGGGGAGGAGATTTTCAAGGGGAAGGGGACCTGCGAGATCTGCCACCGGATCGGCCAGAAAGGGACGCGGGCGCCCGACCTGGCCGGGATCGGGGCCAGCGCGGCCAGGAGGAAACCCGGGATGAGCGCCACGGCCTATTTGGTCGAATCGCTCCTTGATCCGGCGGCCTACCTGGTTGAGGGGTATCCCCCGATCATGCCGAAGGCGGACAAGCCCCCGATAGGTCTTAATCGTTCGGAACTCTGGGCCCTCGTGACGTTCCTCGAATCGTTGGGGGGGACAGTGATCGTGAAACTGAACGACATCCCCAAGACTGCCGGAGCGCCTGCTGGCGGTGCTGCCCAGGCGGCGGAGCTCAAGCTGCCGGGCGATCCCGCAGCGGGGCAGGCGATCTTCATGAAGGCGGGGTGCATCGCCTGCCACAAGGCCGGCTCCATCGGCTTCTCCCCCATCGGGCCCGACCTCTCACAGATCGGCAAGATCCAGACCCCACAGTACATCATGTCGAAGATAATGGACCCCGCCGGCATGGGAACCGTCGCGGGCTTCCCCGCCGGCCTGATGCCGAAAGACTTCGGGCAACGCCTGACGGCCAAGGAATACCTGGATGTGGTGTCGTTCGTACTCACCCTGAAGGGTGAGGGCGCGACGGCGAAAAAGTGAGATGGGGCTCCTCCGGTCGAAGTTCTTTCAGGTGATCCTGGTCTTGTTGGTGTCATTTGTCACCTTCCGCTTCGGCATCCGGCCCCCGGTCCCGCGCAGTGTCCTCACCCTCTACATGGCGATCGTGACCGTCGCCGTCCTGGTCTATGTCTCCTCGAACTCCGATTCCTGGCGTGCCTTTCTCGAGCCGATCCGGGCCACCCTGGTCGATGACTCGAAACGACTGATCCGATTCGCCCTCATGATTCTTTTGCCCACCCTCATCGGCTATTATGCCTATACCCAAGCTTCGCAGAGGATCGAGGCCCCGCCTGAGCTGCGTGCCGTTCACCCGGCCCCTCCAGGCTCGATCTCGTTCCGCGGGAAGACCATTGACATCGGGGGGCTGGAGAACCCCCTGAGAAAGGACACAGCCAACCTCCAGAAGTACGTGCGTGAAGGTGGCGAGATCTATTCCAAGGACTGCCTCCACTGCCACGGTGATCAACTTGACGGCAAGGGCCACTTCGCCCACGGCTTCAATCCCCCGCCGGCCAATTTCACCGACCCTGGCACGATCGCCATGCTTCAGGAGTCGTACCTGTTCTGGAGGATCGCGAAGGGAGGGCCCGGGCTGCCGAAGGAATCGGCGCCCTGGAACTCGGCGATGCCGGCCTGGGAGGATCGGCTCTCGGAAGAGGAGATCTGGAAAACCGTCCTCTACCTCTATGAGGCAGCGGGCGTTCAACCGAGACGATGGGAGGCCGGGCTTGAGCAGCGTCTGGTCGGTTCTGTGAACACCGCAGAAAGGGTGCACGATTCTTCGCACCTCGCACCTCGCACCTCGCACCTCGTACTTTCTTCGGATGCCTGGGCCCAGCAGGCCGATACAGAGCTGGGAAAACAGGTCTACGAAAAGCGGTGCGCCTTTTGCCATGGTGTTGACGGGAAGGGCGAGGGACCCGCCGCGCCGTTCCTCGATCCGCGCCCACGCGATTTCACCCGTGGCCTCTACAAAATCCGCTCAACGCCGAGCGGCGCCTTGCCCACAGATGACGACCTCTTGTTGATGGTCACCGAGGGGATGCCGGGGACCTCGATGCCGGGCTGGAACATGCTGCCGGAACGGGAGAGGCGTGCCGTGGTCCAGTACATCAAGAACTTTTCGGACCGCTTCAAGAGCGAAGGAGCGGGGAAGCCGATTCAAGTGGGCCAAGAGGTGAAGTCGTCCAAGGAGAGCCTGGACAAGGGCCGCCAACTATACCAGGATCTGGAGTGTTTCGGCTGTCATGGGAAGGAGGGCCGGGCCGACGGACCTTCGCTGCCCACGTTGAAAGACGACTGGGGGAATAAGAGCCGGCCCGCCGATCTGACCAAGCGGTGGAACTACCGAGGTGGCAGCTCGGCCAAGGCGATCTACACACGGTTCAGCACCGGCATCGCTGGGACGCCCATGCCCGCCTATTCCGAATCGATCGACGCCGAACAGAGCTGGCATCTCAGCAACTACGTCATGTCTCTCAGTCCCGACAGCCCGAACTACGGCACCGTCCTGACAGCTAAGCTCATGCGGAGCGCTCTCCCGACGACCCCAGGTGATCCACTCTGGGAGCAGATCTCCGCGACAAATTTCCCACTGGTGGGGCAGGTGATCGTTGATCCGAGGAACTTCACGCCCTCGATCGACATGGTATCGGTAAAAGTGGCCTATAACGACAAGGGGATTGCCTTTCTTGTCGCCTGGGACGACCCGACCGCCGGCAAGCGAGCGACCGGTGACCAGGCGAAGGCGGCTCGGGACGCCCTCGCGCTCCAGTTTCCGGCGCAACCGCTCGAAGGGAGCGAAAGGCCCTATTTCCTCATGGGAGACTCGGGCAGTCCGGTCTACCTTCTCCGCTGGCGATCGGATGCGGATCGGGTCGATGAGCTGACCGCGGCCGGGTTGGGGCGGGTGCAGGAACAGCCCGCGGCAGGGGCGGTAGGAGTGACCGGGGCGGCAATCTATCAGGAGGGACAGTATCGGTTGCTGATCACCAGGCCGTTGGCTGCTAAGCCAAGCGGAGCGCCAGGATTTGAGCGAGGCCGGTTTACACCGGTCGCATTCCTCGCCTGGGACGGGGGAAACGGAGAGTCCGGGAACAAGATGTCAGTCTCTGCCTGGTACTACCTGATCCTTGAGGAGCCCGCTTCGGCGAAGAGCTTTCTGTACCCTCCCATAGCGGCGCTGTTGACCGTCGCCGCCCAGCTACTCCTTGTCCGGGGGGCCCAGCGGCGGCACAGGACCCAAGAGGGTTAACCCCTGGTGAGGGGTGAGCTACCATGCACCGTGCAAATTCTTCGGCAGTGATCGAACAAATGATACAACATGTTCGTCTAACCAATGGGCGCGTGAGAATGGAACACGCTCTTTCCATCATGGTCATCGGCGCCCTGAGGTACTTCTCTTTCCCTCACGGTGTTCACCTCCCGGCCCGTGCTGGAATAGAGACCAGCCCGGGAGCTATCATAGGAGAAGAGTGCGGCGGAAGGGACCCTACTGAGCTGAAGTAGCGCACCGCCGCGAAGAGCCACGAACCTCGAGAAGAGAGCCGAAGCCAATGTGCCGCTGTTCAACCATGGATGGTGTCCCCCAATCACGCACGATCCCAAAGGAGGAATCAGCAATGAGCAAATCCACCCTACGAGCGATC